>MNYV01000087.1 GCA_001873285.1 Nitrospirae bacterium CG2_30_53_67 | reverse complement strand
TGGCACTTGTCCTGCTGCCGTTTTTCAACCATGCTCTTTTCCATGAATTAATAAGGTTCTCATAATAGAAATGACATCATATCGAAAATCCCTCCCCCGATAAACCCATTTGAGGGCAGGCTCTAACCTCCCTTTTCTAAAAAAGGCTTTCCCCCCTCTTATTTAAGAGGGGGCAAGGGGGAGTTATCCCTCTGAGGGGCAAGGGGAGATTCTATGAACTATGTCTATTCTATTTCGAGAATATTAATAACTATACCACTCATAAGAGCCTTCGGCAATTTCTGCTCGTTATCCTGTCTTGGATTGTCCGCAGAAGTTGTCACAGAGATTATTGACCGTTCAGCGTGTTAATCTTGTAAAAAGCACGGGAACACTATAATATGTCTCCCTATGCAGGGATGGATTCTGATATTTGTTACCTCTTTTATCATTGCCCTTTCAGGGGCATTGATGCCGGGCCCCTTGCTTACCGTGACGATTGCCGATGCTTCAAAAAAAGGATTCCGGACAGGGCCTCTGATTGTACTGGGGCACGGTATTCTGGAACTGGCCCTGGTTGTTTTAATATTGGCCGGACTTGGGCCATGGATCGTGAGACCTGTCATCGCCGGAATCTTTGGAATGGCCGGAGGGGTTGTCCTCTGTGGGTTCGGCTCCACAATGATCAGGGATTCACAAAAGATGAGCCCTTCTGCGGAACATCAAAAAACAAACGCTCCGGATGCCGGGAGGCCGGTGCTTACCGGAATAGTGGTGAGCCTCGCCAACCCCTACTGGAGTCTCTGGTGGGCGACCATCGGGATGGGGTATCTGGCCGCGGCATGGAAGTATGGACTTGCAGGGGTGCTTGTGTTTTTTTCCGGTCATATCCTTGCAGATCTCCTATGGTACAGCGCCATCTCCTTTGCCGTCAGCAGAGGCAGGTCATGGATCAGCACGCCGTTTTATCAGCGGATGATTCTATTCTGCGGCCTGTTTTTGATCTTTTTCGGCATCTGGTTTCTCCACTTCGGGTGGCGGTCCTTGCGGCATCTTTAAGGACAGGACCGAGGCAGAACTCCTCAAGGAGTTGGAAACGGTTTACCTGCCGGCATCCGTCAGCGAGGACGCAGCCGGAAAACAGATGGAGAAGGGCCTTGTTTTCGGACGGGGAAAATTCCGGTAATGGGCGACCAAGAGATTAAAGTTACGGCCTATGCAGGGTATCGGGGCGAGGAAAGCCCGATGGCCTTTGTTTTCCGGGGTGAAAAAATCAACGTGGTCGAAGTTCTCGACCGGCGGGTCGAACAGGATGTGGAGGAGAAGACGACAAGGCGGTGGTTCCGGCTCAAGGGCGATGACCGGAAGATCTATCATATCTATTACCATGAGACGGCCATGACATGGTTCCTCCACAGCGTCTCCCCCGTCTCTTTCTGAATGACAAACCTATTGACAATGAAATTGAATTGTTATACATAACAAACATAAGAGCTTTTTAAAACGGTTCGGAAAAATCCATATCTTAAAAAACTGATCATCAGAGAAGGAGAATGGTATGATGCGTTCGATTGCCAAGCCGGTCTGTTTTTTCCTGATTATTTCTTATTCCATGCTCGACTTTTCCGTGCACACGGCCCGCGCAGCCATGGTGGGGACGGAAACGGCGCTGAACACCACAGAGGGACGGAATGCCCGCACACGACTTGTGAATTTCCTGAACCGGCAGGATGTTCAGACCGTCATGGTTCAGCAGGGTGTCCGGCCCGAGGAAGCTCGGGCGCGCATCAACAGTTTGACCGATACCGAGGTGAACCGAATTTCCGGTATGATGGACCGGCTCCCCGCCGGTGGTGATGCCGTGGGGGCGCTGATCGGAGCGGCCTTGTTCGTCTTTATTGTTTTGTTGATTACGGACCTTCTGGGACTGACACGCGTCTACTCATTTGTCAACCACCCAGCCCCCAGGCGGTAACGGAGTGGCCGATGGCTCGTAGAGCGGACTACCGTGTTGACCCCGTTACACCAGAAAGCCCCGGACTTCAGGCTGGGGATGAACCACGTTAGAAGTTTCCTCTGTCAGAAGTTCAGACTCCTGTCACGCAACAGTGAACTTCCAATGTGGTGAATGGCATATGCAATATCAGATCAGCAAGAAAGCCCCGTCTTACAAGACGGTGAGTAACGGGGTTGATTGCCGATGTTGCTGCGCCCTGCTCGTCCTCTTGTTGAGTATCCTGCCTACCGGCTGTACCGGGCTGCGATCAGGCTCCTTGCCGGCGTATGGTGAGGGGAGACCTGCCAAGACTGAGATCAGCGCGGTTCCATTTTACGCCCAGAGTGAGCATCAATGCGGTCCTGCGGCCCTCGCCATGCTGCTCCGTTCCCGCGGGATCTCGGTCACCCCTGAAGAACTCGAATCCGAGGTCTATACGCCCGTCCGTAAGGGGAGCCTTCAGACTTCGCTGATCAGCGCGGCACGGCGTCACGGCCGGATCGCCTATCCGATTTCAGGGATCGAGGCCATGCTCACGGAGGTGGCCGACGGTCATCCGGTCATGGTCCTTCAGAATCTTGGACTCTCCTGGTATCCCATGTGGCATTATGCAGTCGTCGTCGGCTATGACCTGCCTGAAGATACCATCATCCTTCATTCCGGAAAAACACCACGGGAACACTTATCCTTCCGGGTTTTTAAAAACACTTGGTTAAGGAGCGGGTATTGGGGACTGCTGGTTTTACGGCCGGAAGAATTTCCTGCCACCGCCGATGAGGAAGATTATCTCATGGCCGTGCTGGGACTGGAACAGGCCCGGCAATGGACTGCCGCGGTGACCGGCTATCAAACGGCGCTCGCGCGCTGGCCCGGGAGCCTCGGCGCACTCATGGGTTTGGGCAATAGTTTTTATGCATCGGGTGAACTCACGACTGCGGAGGAAGCCTTCAGGCAGGCGGCCCGCCTGCATCCGGATTCCGGGCCGGCATGGAATAATCTGGCCCAGGTGCTCATGGAACAGGGGAGGGGAGAGGAGGCCCTGGATGCAGCCCGCCGTGCGGTGGCCCTAAACGGCCCCATGATGGATCTCTTTCAAAAGACACTCGAAGAGATTCAATCCAGGTTCCCGGCCTCCCCACGGGAGAAAAAGGAATCGCCATGAATTTCATGCCTCTTGAAAAGGCGAGGTCTTCCGGATCGGGAAGAGCCGCATGGAGGTTATGGCCCATCTGCTCCCGGGACACACGCCGGGGAGCGCCGGCTTTCTGGTGGATCAGCACTTCACTTGACCCCTGGAATCCTTGGCCCCTTGACCCCTTATATTTTTTAGTGTATTCCGGGGTCAGACCCTTTGCTCCAGCAGCTTACCCAGTTTGTCCAGATGCCCTTTTTCTTCCTCAGCCAAGGTTTTAAAAACCCGCGCGGATTTTTCATCCGTCATCCGGGGGATCATCTTCAGATAGAGGTCGTAGGCATTGGTCTCCATGGCCATGGAGAACTGAAGGATTTCTCTTGCGCCCTTGTTCTTAGCCCAGGAGAGTCCGGCGCCGACCGGTATCCCTCCTTCCATCAGGCCTTCGGAGCCTTCCAATTCAGAAAAAACAGGCAGAGGCGACCCGGAAATCTCTCCATAGAGCCGGACAAGAGATTCCTTGTGTTTCTCCTCGGCGGCTGTGAGTTGTTGAAACAGTTTTACGGCCCCGTCATCCTTCAGGGATCTTGATACGCCGGCGTAGAATTTGCGGGAACCTTCCTCCAGGACCCACGCCAAGGCCAGCAGGTCTTCGGCCGTGTCGGCATCTGAAAACACGGCCATCCCCGCATCGGGTGCGCCGGATGCCCTGAGGCCGTTCCAGACATCGATCCCGCCTGTCATGGTGAAGACCTGCTTGAAACCGGCGCCGGAGAGCATGCCTGCAGCCGACCGGCTGCGTACGCCGGCTTTTCAATAGGTGATGGTCGGTTTTTTCGGGTCGAGTTCGTTCAGACGTGAGGAGAGTTCCCCGATGGGGATCAAACGGGCGCCAGGCAGGTGTTCTCCTTGATACTCTGAAGGCTGACGCACGTCTATAAGTTGATATTCATCAGGATTCTTATCTTTTATAAAATCAAGGACTTGATTAGAGCTCCATGACGGAACAGGTTTAAAGTAATTTAGGAAGGCCATATATTCTCCTCACTATTGGAAAACGAGCCTCCCCCCCAGATAACCGGCAATGCTCACGCAGCCCAGGATAAAAAGATTCAGGGCCAAATATATGATGGAAAGGGGGGTGATGGAATAAAGAAGTTCCGGATTCAAAAAACGGATGATGCAGGCGATCATGCCTATAACGATAGCCAAAATGCCGGCGGTCAATTTCTTCTTGAACACCGGGACCCAGGCGCCGCGGTAGTTCTTCTTCCAGTCGAAGAGTCCCGTACCCACGGCCAGCATGGAACCCAGTGTGCCGGTCAAGAGGGTGTAAAAGGCAACGATCTCCATGTCAGGGATCCGGGTGACCCCAAAAACCATGAGAAAAAAAACCGAGACCGGAATCAGGCCGTTGGAGAAGTGGACGGCGATGGGGTGGGGATGGATTTTGAAAACGGCCATGTTTTGCTCCTCTCCAGAAATGCATGTGTAGAATCAGCTCTGCTTATGCAGTTCTTTAATTTTTTTAAGGGTCTTTTCATAATGGCTTTCCATCAGCTTGAGGTGCTGCATCTCAAACTGCGCCAGTCCGAGGAGGATTTTTTTTTCTTCTTCGGTTGAAACCTTTTCGGCAACGTCCTTGTAAAACTCGTAGGCTGCCTTCTCCCGACGAGCGGCGATGGTATAGATCTCAAGGACCTTTTCCATCTCTTTGATCTCTTTATTCATGGTGACTCTCCCATGCCGGCTGATGAACAGATGCCTTTGCGGCAAAACGTCGTAAATAAAATACAATAGAATGAGCGCCGTGTCAAACAGATCCTCGGCCCCCAAATTCCGCGATAGAAATTTTAATAGTTTAGATAATGTTGTTTCTATCCGGTTTGCTCTTTTATCGTCAATCTGATAAAGTGATCCTCGAATGATCATGAATCCGGGAGCGGACCGCGGGCAGTATGGCCTCTGATCGGGTATCCGGTTCCGGGAAAAGACGGCGCTGATCACTGTATCGCGGCAGGGGAGGGGAGAACCTGATGATTGCACATGAGTCCGTGATCCGTTTTTCCATATTTCTGGGATGTTTAGTGGTCATGGCCGTCTGGGAGGTCATGCGGCCGAGAAGGGTCCTGCTTCAGCCCAAAGGCCGCCGCTGGTTTGCCAATCTTGCGCTGACCGCGGTGGACATGCTATTTGTCCGGTTCACCCTCGGCGCCGTGGCCGTGAGCACGGCGGTCTATGCCAGGGATCACGGTTGGGGGATCCTCCATGCAATTCATCTCCCTGAGGTCTTCTCCTTTTTCATCACCATCTTCTTCTTTGACATGGCGATCTATCTGCAGCATGTCATGTCCCATGCGCTCCCCGTCTTCTGGCGCCTCCACCGCGTCCATCACACCGATCTGGACTTTGATGTGACCACCGGCCTTCGTTTTCACCCCTTGGAGATCTTCATCTCCATGCTTTACAAGGCGGCGCTGGCGGCGGCATTGGGCGCTCATCCCTTCGGAGTCTTGCTCTTTGAAGTCATCCTGAATTCCTCTGCACAGTTCAATCACGGGAATGTGGCGATCCCCTTGTCCCTTGACCGTATCCTCCGAAGATTTGTGGTCACGCCGGACATGCACCGGGTGCATCACTCCTGGAAGGTAAAGGAAACCAACAGCAATTTCGGATTTTTCTTTCCCTGGTGGGACCGTCTCTTCGGGACTTACCGGGATCAGCCGCAGGAAGGGCATAGGGAGATGACCATCGGCCTTAAAGAATACCGTGATTTTGAAAGACTGAACCTTTTGCGCCTGCTCTGGATTCCATTTGAGATAAAAATCGGCGGCTACAGCTTTCGCCGGGATGACTAACGCAAGAAGGATTTATCTTGATTTCCACCCCTTAATCGGTTAATAATCCTGAAATACTAACAAGAGGCAATCGTGATGGATTTCCAAAATTCTCTGGTCATGCGGGAAGACCTGTATGCCCATGAGGGAACTCTGATCTTGGGCCGGGGGGAGACGATCACCAGGCCCATACTGGACGAGATCAAGCATAAGCGCGCCCGGCCTTCCAACAAGACTACCCGGCTCAAAGAGACGCACCTTCCGGAAGATTTCTTACGCGTCATGAAGGATGAGAACTACCGCATCATTTTTGACCAGCAAACCTTGAGACAACGTGTATTGGATCTTGTCGGGGAGATGGTTCTGAACGATGATATTCTGGAGGAACTCGATTTCTGCAAAATCAAAGATTACTACACCTACAGGCACATACTGATCACGACGATCATGACCGCTCGCATGGCGCAGGATCTATACCAGGATTCGAAAATGGCGCTGACTGCGGCATCGACCGCTCTGACCCATGACTTTGGAAAGTCCAGGATCCCTCTTGAGATACTTCAGAGTACGAAAAAACTGACTTACGAGCAGTACCTGTATATCCATGAACATCCCTGGATCGGTTTTCTGCTGCTGGTCTATTACACCGGGGAACATGAATCCATGCATGCCCTTGTGGCTCTCAACCATCACGAGAAAATGGACGGCTCCGGGTATCCCAGGGGAGTCAAAGTCGTCGAGAGTCTCATCCAGTTCGTGACCATCAACGATATATTCGATGCGCTGATATCACAACGTCCCTATCGGCTGGAGCCGTTTAATATACGAGGGGCGCTGGATTATCTATGCGATGAAGCGGAAGGCGGGAAGCTGAACATGACCGGGGTCAAACTCCTCCTTTCCTACAACCGTCATAGCAAACCCCCGCTCGATACCATGGTTTATTCTCAGAGCCATCTCGGCTACCGTCCGCCGGATGAAGTCAACAATTACACCAGTCATGAAGGGTTCCAAAAACAGAAGTTCGGGGACCGAATCGGCTCCGAAGAATAAAAATGATCAGCCTTCCGGTTCTTCCGGAAGATTGGTCTGATGATTGACGCTGAACTGATAATCCCTGAAAACGAATTCCGCGGCCGGCAGTCGATAGGTTCCATCCGGGAGACGCCGGGTCGTTTCTTTGAGCCGATAGGCGTTTTGGCCGCAGGTCCAGCAGCCGAAATTCCGCATTTGAGTGCAGAGGCAGGTTTTTCCCTCGACTGACATTCTTTTCTCACCTGGGTTTTTCTTCAGCTCGAGGTAATAGGCATCTTTATAGCTGCAGTTGCCCGAACCATCCAGCAGATAGCCATAGGCTTCGCAATTCGGTCTGTTTCCCGAAACGATCGCCGGGCACATCTTCAGCATGCGCATCGGATAGCCGGTGGGTGAGATCATGTTGACCTCGATGTCCGACTCATCGGCCTTGAAATATTCCTGCTTAACCTTGGCCGGCAGTCCGCTTTCTTTTGTGATCGCAAAACGGGTCGCCACCTGAACGGCCGAAGCTCCGGCCTCAAGAAATTCAACGGCATCCGTGCCTGTGAAAATGCCCCCCGCAGGGATGACCGGTATGTCCAGATCATTCCGCTTGAGATCAAGGATAATCTCGTCCGTAATGGTCTTGAGGTCATACTGCGCCCAATCCATGCCGAAACCGAGATGCCCGCCGGCAAGCGGGCCTTCCACCACGATATAATCGGGGAGGCGGTTCAGCCTGGAGTTTTTCCGAAGGAAGAGATACAGGGCGCGAAGTGAGGAGACAATAATGCCGAATTTTACGTCTCGAAAGCGTGGATGATCCTGCACCATGGCAAGAGACCTCAGGTGCAGACCCGCGCTCAGGGTAATGCCGTCTATGCCGGCGTCCATGGCCGAGCTGAGGCGCACACGCAGGGTTTCGTGCGGCGCGTTCATGGTAAGTTTTTCCATCGTATTGATGAAGATGAGGCCGTCACCCTTTTTGGCCTCCATGGTCCGTCCTACATGCAGTCTGGTCGCCTCAGCCAATTGTCCGAGATCAAAATGAACCTCGGATTTGTCCGGGTTGCCGATGTTGTATTGGTACTTTTTGAGTTTTTCCTTTACAAAACTCGTCTTCATCCGCCGGTCGGTGATGATGTGCACCATGGCATCGGAGATGTGGCCGATTCCGCCGAGCCGAGCGGCGGTAAGCGCAAGTTCTGCTATGGATATGTCCACACCCATCGCTCCGATGACGATCGGCACCAGCTCTTTTTTGCCCAACCTCAACCGGAAATCATCAACTCTTTTCATCCGTCCTCACAAAAATTCTGCAATTTGAACGTGTCCGCAGTTCTGTTCATAAGACCCATGTATAGCCCTGATCCCTTACATCGAACACCACTTTGCAAAAAGCGGATCGGTGAGTTGATGCACGCTATCCTCTGTGATCTCCAGCAGATCCTTATCTAATAGGGATTTTATGTTTCTCCCTACACCCCCTGCATTAAGCTCATAACGAGCCAGGTACGGCGCAGCGTAGGGCTGACGGGTCGGTTCCAAAGCCAGCGCTTTTGCGAGTTTCTTTTCGCCCTGATTCAACCCTTGAAACATATTCTCGAAGGTATCCCGAGCTTCGGACTGGAGCAGTTCGGTTTTTGCCTTTGCCAACAACGCCGGGGTCGCTTTTGTTTCCGCAATATCCCAAAGAATGTGCGATAGTTTTTGCACATAATAGGTGTGTCCTCCTACATCATCATAAATCTCTTGGGCGATCTCCAGAGGGCAGTTTTTCCCGGTATCTGCAAATTGAAGCCTCACAAATTTTGAAAGCTCGTCTTTTGAAATATTTCCAAGAGGGTAGGAAAACGCACTTTTATAAAAGGGCCTGTTTTTGTCTGTAAACATATCTTTTAATATCCGCCGTCTCGACCCAACAAAAAAATAGGCGATGTTCCGTTCACCTTGAATATATTCGCGTAACAGACCCTCGATTTTTTTGTTCTCTTTCAGGTCGGCGATCTGCTGAAATTCATCAAGCACAACCAGAGCTTTTTTCTCCCTTGCATCCAAAAACTTGGATAAGCCATGGAAAACATCTTCGACCAGTAAATTCAAACTTACGGTGCTATTATATTTGATAGAGAAGGTTACACCATCGGGCCGGATTTCCACCTGGGGCTGGATACGGCTGAAGAGCCCCTTGATCCTCTTTGGGAATGATCGGCTCGTCACATCCTTTCCAACTCCGAGAACCATTCCCTCAACGACTTTCCGGATAAAATCGCTCTCGCTCGTTATGGAAACAAGATCTACATAGATTCCATAATAACCCTTGTGTTCCATGGAATTTAAAACCTGATGCAAAAGAGAAGTCTTGCCTAATCTGCGGGAAGAATAGAGGACAACATCTACACAGTTTAAAGAGTGGGTCCTGAGATCAGACTGCTCTTTTTTCCTGTTGCAGAACGGCTCACCTGGACGGATACGCCCGAGAACAAAAGGGTTGATGAAAAGTTTTTTATCCGGCATGGCTTAGTTTCTTTTTATTTTTGCACCATGTATAACGCATGATGCATAACGCA
Organism: Nitrospirae bacterium CG2_30_53_67; assembly: GCA_001873285.1. Lineage (NCBI taxonomy): Bacteria > Pseudomonadati > Nitrospirota > Nitrospirae bacterium CG2_30_53_67. The sequence continues at coordinate 622 of MNYV01000087.1, read as the reverse complement.
CAATGCATAATAGTATCATCAATAAAATGAGAGTCAAGAAAAAGATAAAAGGGGGCAGGGGGCTGTTGAAAAAGTGTTTTTCTGGTCTCATGCCGTCATTCCCGCGTAGGCGGGAATCCAGGTTTTTCATAGTATTACTGGATGCCCGCTCCCCGCTGAATGCATGCGGGGACAAGTTTATCGGGCATGACAAATTATTTACCATAAGAGACTTTTTCAACAGCCCCGCAGGCCTATTTTCCCTTAAACATAGACCCAATGGAGATAAACAAGGCGGGCGTTTAAGTTAACATAATATATCTTATAGGACGGTACATATAGGGCGCGGCAACAAATATCGTACACTTCATTGAATGGTATTTTCTATGTATTATGGATGGTTAATGGGGTTATCTTACATTGATCATGAGGTTAGGATGATCATTTAAAATCATTGGATCATCTCCAAAAGAGCGGGTGAAAACATCAGGGTTCAAGGGGTCAAGGATTCCAGGGGTCAAGTGAAGTGCTAAAATCATAAGGGGCCGAGGATTATAGGGTCCAAGGGTTCCAGTGTTTTTCTCTGAAGATTTTGCTTGCGTTTCAGTATCTCACTTGAACCCTTGACCCCTCGACCCCTGGA
>MNYV01000086.1 GCA_001873285.1 Nitrospirae bacterium CG2_30_53_67 | reverse complement strand
TCTCCCCGGATCCGTCTCTCCCTGACACAAAAACAAGACCTCGATGAGGACAAAACACCGCTCAAGACGCTTCGGAGAGATCCCGGAGACGAAATCCACTGGATCCGCAAAGATACCGTCTCCGTGCTGAACATCCCTAACCGGACCGTCCATCTCTATATCAGCGGCTCGTGCCCGGCGGATGCGGTTGCGGTCATCCTCTTCGGGGTCACCGGCTTCCTGGTCCACTTGGAACTCTCTCTTATGGGAGACCTGGCAGTGTTTCACGGGGCATCCCTTTACAAGGATGGGAGGGGTCTCCTTCTCCTCGGCAAGACCAACTCAGGCAAGACCTCCCTTTCCTGCCTCCTGACGAAATACGGATTCAGCTATCTCTCCGAAGAGGACAGCTTCATCCGTATGGAAAGCAACGGGTCGTTCCAGATCCTTCCCTACCCCCGCAGGATCCGGATCACCCGGGACGTGATGAATCTCCATCCGGAACTCGGCCTGATGGCCCATGAAAAGACCTTGGTGCAAAGCATGGATGAAGAAGTTTTCCGGATCGACCTTAGAGAACCGTTTCCGGAAAGTGCCCCATTAAAAAAAGTGATATTTTTAGACAACAATATCAACCACTTATCCATTTATGCTGATAAAATGGATAAGGCTGAGGCCTTTTTCTCCCTGCTCGCCTCCCTGGAAGCAGCCAAGATTCAGGAGTCTCCGGATACGGCCCGGGAAGACCTGATCCGCCATAACCGGGCCGCTTTTGACGTCTCAAAATCGATCATTGACAGCATAGCCATAACCCGGTTAAAATATAATATTATAAGGGATTTTCCCGTTTTGCCCGGCATCATTTTGGACATTTTAAAGACAGGCTGACCCATGCTCTTAAAAACCCCCGTTGAAGTCTTCTGGTGTCTCACGGACCGGTGCAACATGGCGTGCAATTTCTGCCTCAGCGAATCGGATCTCGAGATCCGAGACCATGAACTGGATGCCGAAAAACGGGCCCTCATTCTCGAAGACCTGATCCAATGCCGGGTCCTGAAGGTCTACCTCACCGGCGGGGAGCCCCTCCTGATCCCCGAAACATTGGATTATGTCGGACGTCTCCGCGAGAACGGAATCTTCACGGTCCTGACCACCAACGGAATTTTACTGGACCCGGCAACGGTTCAGGGCCTTAAAGACTATGGTCTGAACCGGATTCAGGTGAGCCTGCACGGCTCCAGACCGGAGATCAACGACGCCATCATGGGTGGGCATGCCTTTGATCGGATCATCAAGGCCCTCGGCTGGATCCACGATGCGGGTCTTGACCTGCATATCAAGGTGACCATCACCCGGGAGAATATCCATGACCTCTCCCGGCTGGTCCATAAGCTTCTCCCCTTCGAACCCTCCCTGATCAATGCCTCCGAGATGACACCGACAGGCCGCGGCTTTTTGAATTACGAATCCTTACGGCCCCTTGAAAAAGAACTTCGTGAGGCCATGGACAGTATCCGGTCATTGAATGAGATGGGCGTGAAGGTTTCTTTCAGGAACCATACCCTCTTCTTTAATGAGATCGGAAGGCCCAGCACCTGCACCGTGGGGAGCGAAACCGCCTCCACCTGCCTGATCATGCCGGACGGGAACATGACCCCCTGCACCCCGGCCCACGTCTGGGGGCTCTCAAACAATGTCCTGGAATACGGGATACAGGGGGCCTGGGAGCAGATCCCGCTTTATGCCCAGTTCCTGCAGGTGGAAAACCTTCACGGCCGGTGCCGCGGCTGTGAATCCCTGCATGAATGTAAAGGCGGCTGCAGGGCCGAGGCCTATCTCCGCACCGACGATGTCTGGGGGGAATATGCCCCCTGTGTAAGGCTTTCTCAAACAAAGTAAGGAGTATAAAATATGGCAACAAAACCGAAAAAACCATGGATAAAACCCGAACTCACATCCATCTCGGTTCAAGGTGTGGGAAACTATTTCTGCACCACGGGCCTCGAACGGGGAATCGTCTGCGGCAAGAATAATATCCCGACAGGCTCGGTCTCTTGCAGTCAGTCCACCAAGAACACAGTATTCAGTTAATTCATCCCTCAATATAAGGGTGATATATGACAACGGACCATCGCAAACCGAGCATCCCATCCAACGTGCTCTGGAGAGAAGAGGACGGGAATACCGTCCTGTTTGATGAAGAAAACGGGGAACCTTACCTCTTGAACGAGACCGGCGCCCGGATCTGGGATCTCTGCAATGAAGACGTGCCGTTGGGAGAAATCCTCTCTCTTCTTCCTCAGGAGTTTGAGGGAGACCCGGCCGTTATCCGGAAACAGGCCCTGGACCTGATCCGGGACCTCGTTGAGAAAAAACTTCTGGTGCTTTCCTCCGATTGATCCCCAGCTTTGTTTTTACGGGATATCCCGCCCGGAGATTCATCTGCTTGTCGTAGACCGGTTGGACGTCGTCTGTCTGAACAGCGTCTCCTCAGCCTTACGGTATGAGGTCGCCCAGAACGGCAGGGTTCTTTTCGAGCGGGAAAAAGGAGAGTTCATTTCCTTCTGCATCCGCGCCTTCAAGGAATACGAAGAAATGAACTTCCTCAGCCGGCACTATTATGAAGACAAGATCTTGGAGTCTTGCGCCAGACGATTCCGGATGGTCTCAAATACCTCTGTCGGCGAGATTCCGTACATGCATGCATGCGTTTTAACCGGACATATTCCCATATTACACCCGATACAATCGAGGTCATCCCTTCGGAGGACTGTATTCCCTTCTCCTACAGGCCGCCACTGTTCGGCCCGCGTGGGCCCCATAAATGAAATCGTCGGGATAGAAAGAGCCGAGGCCAAATGAAGAGGGCCGGAATTATTACACACCAACAGATTCAGATTGTTCAAGAGCGCTGCAAGACCTTTGATACGGGTCACGGGAGGGAATTGAATCGGCGCGCCTTGCATCCGGTTGACGATTTCCGAAAGCAGAATCTGATCCTTCGGCCCTCCAAGCAAGAGAACCTGAGCTTCTCCGCTTCGGAGGATAAGGTCGGAAAGATCAGCAAAATTCTCCGCAGGCCAGCGCTGGGTTGGATGGACTCCACCGGGATGAATCCCGACAACCGGGCGGCCGCGTTTCACGCCGATCCGCTCCAGCATAGCGGCTGTATCTCTCTCTTCCGCCTTAGGGATCACCAGATCAAAACCGGGCCGGTCCCTGGAAAGTCCGAGGGGCGCCAGAGTACCCAGAATCAGATCCACCATATGCCGCCCTTCCTTGGGAAAAGGGAGCGCGGCGTCAAAGAAGATACGCCGTCCATCCTGTCCATAACCGATTCTGCATGGCGCGGCTGAGTACCCGGCCGCAACCGCCGGCATCAAAGATCCGTCCGTATTCAGATCTATAACCCAATCGAACTTCTCCCTTCGGATTCGTCTGATGTCATGCGCCCAGTCCAAGGGCCCGAAAACGCTCTCCAACTCCATGATCCCGGTGGTGTGCGGGCACATCTCATAGACTTCCCGTATATACCGATTTGCAAGCACATGAATCTGCGCTGAGGGGAATCGGTCGTGAAGAACCGTCAGGAGGGGAACGGACAGCACAGCATCTCCCAGGCGCGTCTGGGAGATCACAAGGATCTTGACGGGTTTTGACGGAATCCCGCTCCTTTTCCTGGGAACAACAAAACGCCCCGCGCTTAGAAGAAAAACCGTTCTCATGAACACGAAGAGACGTTTCAGAACCTGACGAGTTTTAAGCAGTGATTTCATTCCCGAAGCCATCCCTTCACATACAAGCCCATCCTGGTTTTTTTCATTGGGCTTTTTGTGCGGTGTGACCGGACTTCCTTGCAAATATTTTAAATCCATCGGCAAAGTTGGCGCGGGTCGCGGCATAGACGAGTCCGCTGATCCAGTCGATGATTTTCCGCTGGAATACCACGGCGGACAAATCCAGCCGCAACTGCTCCACGCAAAATCCGACGGAATGCAGCATGGCGGGCAAGCTGATCGGCGTAAAATGAAACAGGTGAAGTTCCTTGGCCCCGGGATCAAACAGGGAGAACTTTTTTCTCTTGTAAAGGCGGTAAAAAAACCGCGTAAAATAGTTTTTCAGGTTGGGCACGGCAATCACCAATAACCCGTCGTCTTTCATGATGCGATGGACTTCCATCAGGTTCCTCTTTGGATCCGGCATGTGCTCCAAACTGTGCCACAGGGTGATGACGTCAAAGCGCTTATCCGGGAATTGAGCTTCCGGAAGTTCCCCTCGAAATATATCCGGAGGTTCGTCTTCACGCCCTTGAGACGTGATAAAAGAGGATACCTCCGTGCCCTGGACCTGAAATCCCTGCCCTTTCGCCAGCATCAAGAACGTTTCGAGACCGCAGCCCACGTCCAGTAACCGGCCGCCCTGTTTATGTCTCATCACCTCCCTGATCCTTTTTCTCCACATCCTTTCTCTGGCGCGCGATTGCTTCTCGATCCAATCACGGTAATAGTTTTCACCGTAATGGTCGCAAAGAGAGTGAAGGTCGGGGATGGGGTTCGTATAGACCAAACCACAGCTACGGCACTGAACGACCCGATAGGTATCGTCAACCTGCTGGACCAGCCTTGTATCATCGTGACCGCAGTGATTACACTTTACATAGATCATAAACCTGCTGCGTCCTCCTGACATTCTCCCGAATGTCGAAAAGCCGGCGCACCCGCTCTTTTCCATTCCTTGCTATTCGTTGCCTCAAATCCCTGTTTTCAATCAAGGCTCGAATGGCCGTAACCAGACCGGCCAAATCTCCCTTTGGCACGAGCAATCCCGACTCTCCCGATTCGATAATCTCCGGAACGGCATCAACGGCAAATGCCACCACCGGCCGCTCACACGCCATCGCCTCAATCAAGACCCGCCCGAAGCCTTCGGTATGAGAAGGAACCGCAAGAATGTCCAGGGCCGACATGACCTCCCGAACATCCTGCTGCCATCCTGTAAAGGTGACAGAGGTTTCCAATCCAAGGTCTGTAACCATGCGCTCCAACTCTCTCTGGTAAGCGGTGGGAGATCCTACGATCAGACAGTGAAGATGGGGAAATGACGCTGATAATTGTTTGAGCGCCCGTATGACATAAACCTGGCCTTTCAGGGGATGGATCTGTCCGACAACGCCGATCACGAATTTATCGTCCAATTTAAATCTTCTCCGGAATGGCGACGCATCTACGAGGTGGAATTCATCCGGATCAATGCCGTTGTAAATGACGGAGACCTTCTTCCGGGAGTTCGGGTACGGGAACCGGCGCGCCACGGCATTGGAAATGGCTATCACCCTGTCAGATAGAAGGTACAGCAGCGCATCATAGAACGACTCCCGCATCGCGATTCTGACATGCCAAACCAGCGATACCCCCGCCATTCTGCAGGCCAGCCCTGCATACCATGTGGTCCTGGATGCGTTGGTGTGCACAAGATCAATCTTCCGGCTGCGCAGGATACGGATGAGACTCCGAACACTTTGTGCCAAACGAAGAACATTGAGCGTTTTCAGGGTGTTCATATCACTAAAGAAAACAGGGATTCCCAAGGTCAGAATCCTCTCCGCAAACGGCCCGTCACAAGGGAATACGACCATCGGAGAAAATCGATCCCGGTCGAGGAAGCGCAGCAGATTCAGAAGACTCTGTTGGCCGCCTCCGATCAGATCGGATGTGTTTTCTATGAAAAGGACGTTCTTCTTCACGACATTCCCCGGCATGCAAAACCCTCGATCCCTATTTACCTCTTTGGCCGGCATGGCAAGAGATAATCGTCCTGAGATGAGCGGCAACCCGGCTCCATGTATAATCCTTCAAAACGCGCTCCTTTCCATTTTGCCCCAGTTGACTGCAGTATGCCCTCTCATGCAACAGGGTTCGAAGCGCTTGTTCCAGAGCGTCCTGATCTCCCGACGGAATGAGAAGCCCTGTCTGCTCGTGCGCCACGGCATCCTCAATGCCTCCGGAACGGGAACCGATGACCGCCTTGCCCATGATGCCCGCCTCAAGAAAGACGATCCCGAATCCTTCGACATCCCCTTGATCCCGGATCTCGGCAGGCGTCAGCACAAATAGATCACAGGCAGAATAGATGGCCGGGAGATCTTCACTTTTCACATAACCCGTAAAAATCACCCGCCCGTCTAAATGAAGCCCCTTTGCCAGGGACTCAAGCCGTTCCCTTTCCGGACCATCCCCGACGATCAGGTAGACCAGGTCAGGAAATTCTCCGGACAGCCTCTCCACGGCCCGCAGAATCAGATCATGCCCCTTTCTCTTCACCAGTCTTGAGACGCTCAAAATGATCCTCTTCCCTTGGAGAGAATCTCGTTGCAGCAGGCCGGAAGATTTTTTTGACTCGAGCCACCGAGCGGGGTCAATCCCGTTGCTCAGGATCGTCACCGCTTCTTTGGGGATTCCCAGCCTGAGTATCTTCTCAGCCGTAAACCGGCTCACGGGCAAGATCCGATCGGAATGACGCATCACCCGTATCATCCAACTCCTCCAAAACGCGCTTCTCCGGGGCTCAAGCACATCCAGTCCGTGTGCATGGATAAAGTAATGGATTCGCAATAGACGAGAAACCAGATAAGTGGATATGCCGCAGGGAGACCAGGTATTGTTCAGAACCACCCGAATCCTGTGCCGGAGAAGAAGCATTAAAATGAAATAGCTGAGAACGAGGATTCGCAAAATGGGTGAATTCAACAAAGGATAGCGATAAATCCTTTCTTCAGAGCGAATCGAATCTCCTCTCAAAGCGCCGTCCGGGCGGGGAGCCAGCACAAAGACCTCCTCTCCCTGATCCCGAAGACCCTTCACGATCCCATAGGCATGCTCAGACATGCCTCCTATAAGTGGAGGATAATCCACAGTTACGAAAAGCACTCTTAGGCGGGCCATTTGAATCTCCCGGTCGAAGCGGCGCCATTTCTTGTTTCCCTTTTCGAGGCCCTGCGCAGGGCGGTTTGTGGCCAAAGACACGGCAGGGTCACGGGATCCGCTCAAGTCCGAATCACAGAGAAGATTTCCTTGATCCGGTCATCATACGTATTCCCCTTCCGGATCCGCCTGAATCCGTTCTCCCGAATCGCCTCACGCTCATCCGGGCGCTCAAGGTAATATCGGATTTTTTCACAAAGCTCTTCCACGTCTCGATAACAGACGACCTCTTTGCCGGGGGTCAGATAGCGCCCGATTTCGGCCCGATCGTCAACCAGTTGAAAACCGCCGCACCCCGCGATATCAAAAAACCGCTGGTTCAGACCATCAATGTCATCATAGTGGTGAAGATTCAGGTTGATCAGGGATGCATTGATCACTCGGCTATGGTCTATGCCGCGAATAATGCCGGATCTTTGGCAAGAGCCATGCAGAGGATGATCACAAGGGAGCTTCTCCCAACCTGGGCCCCATATTTTGAAATCCATCCCCTGAACCCTCTCCAAGGCCTTTAGCCGGTACGGATACATGGTGCCTATAAAACTGACCTCCGATCCGAAGGTTTGTCTCTCCTGCTCCGTCAGCGGCATCCTTTTCTGAATTTCCGGATCATAGGAGTGCGCCAGGAAATGAATATTCTGATAACCGATTTCACGAAGTTTTTTGTTCCAATAGGGGTTCTTGGTAAAGAAATAATCATAACAAGAAAGCGCATGGGCGACATTATCAAAGGCCATGGGCCGCGCATCCGGAAACCAATTGATCAACGGAGCGCCGGTCACCTCTCGAATCCTCTTTGCCGTTTCAGGAAAAAGCAGTTCCCCCTTTGCCACAAAGGTCAAGTCCGGCTTGACCTCCTTCACCAAAGCCGACAACAGGCGATTCATACGCTGAACAAAGAGGGTGCTCAAAAGCGGAGCGCGCAGGCGCGTGTCCTTGCGGTAATCGAACACGATCACCTCATGTCCGCATCGCTTGAGGGCCTGCTCAATGGACCAGCCGAAGGAGCTATGGAAATGAACTGCAACAAGGAATATTTTCATGGGTTCAGGCTTTCTCCTCGATCATCTCTCCCGCTTCTTTCTTCAAAAGGGTTCGGATCACTCTTGCCGGGTTCCCAGCGACGAAAGTAAAGGCGGGGACATCCCGTGTGACCACGGCCCCGGCGCCCACGACCGCTCCATCTCCGATGGTCACTCCGGCCAGGATGATCGCGCTGGAGGCAATCCAAACGCCCCGTCCGATATGAATGGGCTTGCAGCGTACGGCGTGACGTCTGTCCTGATCGAACGACTCCATGTCGTGATAGGGAGTCAGCAGTTTCACATCATGGCCGAAAAAACTGCGGGCGCCGATCGTCACGGCAGCGGAGTCATCACAAAACGTGTTTTGCAGCGCAACGTCATCTCCTACGATCATGTTCCCCCATAGAAACTTGAATCCTCTTGAGATGGAAACGCCTTTGCCCACATGGATATTCTTCTTCCGAAACCGGTAATAGATCGGGTAGGTCCATAACCTCTTCAGCCATCGAAGGATCTGCGCAGCCGCTCCGGGACCCCGCAGGGTCTCTTGAAGACGAAGCGGCCCGTAACGCTGCCCGCAGGCCGGACAGATCCTGTCTTCCCTCAAGGAATCTTCGGTCCGAATCATACTCCCCTTCTTGCACAATGGGCAGATACTCATAGTCTCTCTAACGCACTCTTGGGCCACTATGACTTCACAAAAAGCATTTTCTGCAGGATATTCCAATCCTCGCGGTCAAAGACTTTGACAATAAGAAGCATGACAGCATAAACCAATGCACCGAGTGAAATGCTTAAAAATAGGCTTCCATCTCTGATGAAATATAAGGCAGCCCCCATTACAAGACTGCCGAGAACAGCCTTTATAAGGGGCATTGCAATACGCGGAGCATAGACATATTTCCGAACGGACAGGTAACTAAGGGTAACGAGGCTCACATCCGTTAATACGGTGGCGGCGCTTGCACCCAGAAAACCATAAAGGGGGATAAGAATCAGATTCAGCCCGATATTGACGGCTGTACAGATCATCATATTATAGGTCGTACGTATCTGTTGGTTTGCTGAATTGAGAAGGTTCCCCAGCATGGCCGTAGCAAAGGAAAAGGCCAGAGTCCAGATTAGGATTCGGAGCGCGGCAGCCGCCTCATTAAAGGAAGTGCCGTACATCATCAGAATGATTTTATCCGACAGGAAGGCGATGCCTGTCGCCGCAGGAAATCCGATCAGAACAGAATATTTAAAGGAGCGTTCGAAAATATTCTTTGCCTTGTCGGGATCCGTTTCAAAGTATCTTGACGTGACGGGAAACAAAGCCTGACTCAATGCGCCGGGAAGGAACATGAGGGCAATGACAATATTGTATGCAGCGTTGTACAAACCCACGACGGTCATGCCGATCATCTTTGAAAGCATGACTGAATCAATGCGAGCATAAATCCGTACAAAAACGCTCCCAACGCCGAAAGAGAAACTCTCTTTAGCAATGCTCCACCATACGGCCGGGTGGAAACAAAACTTGATTCGTGCAAAACCATTCAGCAAGAAAAAGAAAGCCGACAATGCGTGGATCGCATTCGCAGCAAAAATCGACCAACACAATCCTTTAAGCCCATAGCCGCCGGTCAGAACCGTCACACCAAATAATATGAGCAGCAGACTTCGAAAAACAGAAAGAGATGATCCGAGTCCCATCCGTTCATATCCTTGAAATACGGAAACAGGAATCCCCGTGAAGGAATGAACGAGATAAGCGCCTCCGAGAATATAGACGATCCGAATCACCTCTGGTTCGTAACCCAGAATACGCATGAGCAAAGCGATCATGGCAACCGTTAGAATGGAAAAGAGGAGTTTGATCGCTGCAAAATCCGGAAGATAAGACGATATGTCCTCCCTGTTTCTTGCGACTTCCCGTATAAGAAGTTTGGCCAGACCCAGATCCGCCCATACGACAAGCATTTCCATAAAGGCCTTGGCAAAGGCGAATTTCCCAAACTCCATCACGCCCAGTGCACGGGTTACGTAGACCGCGAAGCCAAAGGAAAGAAGGTTGACAAGAATAATCTCGGTGGAAACGAGTGAGGTATTCTTCGCGACACGTGTGATGGTTCCCATATCACAACCGGCTCTCTACAACGTGATGGCCCAAGACAAGGACATCGACACTTCCATTGAGAAAGGAGCGGATGGCATCCTCCGGGGAGCAGACAATCGGTTCTTCGTGTATATTGAAGCTCGTATTGATCACCAAGGGCAGTCCGGTCAATTTCTTGAACTCTGAAATCAACGAATGATAGGTCGGATTGTCTTCTTTACGCACCACCTGCGGCCGTGCCGTATGGTCGATATGCGACACCGCCGGCGCCAGGGAAACTCCCTGCGCATCAACGTCATAGGTCATGGTCATGAAACGACCCGGCACGTCCGTAGGCGACCAATCCGGATAAAAGCGGCCCGCATCCTCTTCCAGAATACTGGGCGCAAAGGGCATGAACTCCGTTCTCTTCAAGCGCTCATTTAACCAGTCGTTAATGGAGCGATCTGTCGGATCCGCCAGGATGGATCGGTTCCCCAGCGCACGGGGGCCGTACTCCATCCTTCCCGAGAAGTATCCCACAATCTTCTTCTCTTTTAACATCTTCGCCGTGAAACTTGCAGGATGCTCCACACGCCGATAAGGAAGCTGATACTTCTCGATCGCCCTCCGAACCTCCCCGTCCGTATATTCCGGTCCCAGGTAAACATTTCGCAAAAAAACGGGAAGGGGCCGGCCCCCCTTTTTCAGAGCCGCCGTTGCCCAGACTTTCAAAGCCGCTCCCAAAGCCAATCCGGTATCCGACATGGCGGGCTGGACGTATACCCCCTCCACGCAATCCAGTTCTCGAATCCTTTGATTGACCTTCACGTTCCCGAATAGACCTCCGGCCAGCGCGACGTTTCGAATCCCGGTCATGTTGACGGCGTCTCTCACCATGGCCGTGACATTCTGTTCTGTAAGCTCCTGCAAGGCCGCCGCAACATCCGCCTTTTCCACCTCCTCAAGCATCTCGTCTACAAGCGGGATCCTCCAGTCATCGTAGCTTTTCGCTTTAAAAAGGCACGGGATATAATCGGAAAAGAATTCATGGCGGTCTGCGTCATATCGATTGATCGTACGGAACCGTTCGAAACACTTCTTCGAATCGCCGTAAGCCGCCAACCCCGTAATCTTCCCTTCATGCCGTGACGGCTTGAATCCGAAGTACTGGGTGATGAACGAATAGAGAATTCCCGGCGAATAATAGCCGTTGAATTCACGAAGCTTAACCAGACTGCCGTTTTTCCCCACGCCGATGGTCCCGCAAACGGCTGAATCGCCGATGCCGTCCAGGGTAATGACGGCGGCCTCGCTCCATGGACAGGTGTAGTAGGCGCTCGCCGCATGAGCCTCATGGTGGTCAATCTCATAAACGGTGATCCCGTTCAACAGATCCGGGAGAGTCCTCCGGATCTTTTTTGCCGTCAGCAGGGCGTAGAGGATCCTGTTCGACATGAGAATCCCGGTGTCTCTGTACGTCTTATAGATGTATTTGAGCATTTTCCCGGCGCGGCCGAAGGGCGGCAAGCCCGCCAAAGCCACGGCGTTGATTTCCTTTGTCGAAAGATTTGATATCCTAAGAACTTCCGCTATGGAAAGAACAGGGAAGGAGCCTTCGCACTTTTTTCTCGTCAAGCGCTCTTCAGAAACCGCCGCCAGCACTTCGCCGTCTCGAATCACGGCAGCGCCGCTGTCGTGTGCCTGAGCCGGACTGTCTGCGGAGTAGCCCCAAATTCCCAATACGATCATACCTTCCTCATGATGAAATCAAGACCCTGCTTCCTCGTCGTCGCAAGCCGCCATCCGCAGTCTGGGCAGAATGAGGACCATACCCACGAGAAACCAAAAGGGTTCCATAATCCGTACAATAATAAACGTATTGGCCCCTAAAGAGTGCATAAACATGGCTGAACACCCGGCCAGCATGCCCAGGGCCAGCCCCTTGTCATAGGGCCGGGTACAAACCCGATAGACTTTTAAGATCTCCCGGAAGACGACAAACATCAAGTACCACAATGAAACCAGACCGGCCAAACCCAGTTCCACCAGGGTCCTGAAGTACTGGCCGTCAATGAATCCATACCCGGTGATTCCGTATCCCAAGACCGGGTGATGGACAAAATCATTGAGGCATCTCCCCCAGCTTGTAATTCGATCCGAGGAAGAGGGGTCAAGGGTGACCCCGGCCACGACGATGGATTTCGTATGGTGTTTCTGAAAGGTATATAAAAAACGCTCTTTTGCGCTCTTCGGGGCAAAAATGGGGGTCAGGGCAACGGCCAGAATGACGAAATAGATCAACACGGTCTTCCGGTAACTGAAATAGATCAGAGTCATGACCATGGGGATCACGGCAATCCAGGAGGTCCTGGATAGGGTATAGATAAAAGGAATCGTAAAGAATACGGCCAGCCCCATATAAATCACCTTGGTTTTCTGGGTTTTTGCCGTCAGAAAAAATCCTGAAACTATCGAGATCAGCAGCAATAGATACCCTCCCATGGTGTTGGGTTCCCCGTTGATCCCTTCAAAGGGAGCGGAAACCCGGACGCCCGAAGGAATCTGCATCATCCCATAAATGGATATCAGAACTCCTGTGATCAAAATCGCCCAGACAAATCTCCGGATCTGCTCGCCGCCGCGGAGTTGATTGACGACGAGAAAATAAACCACGAAATATTCCAGATATTTCAGGACATAGAAAAAACCGTCCGCAGGCCTGACTCGGTCAAAGAGAACGCCCAGAATGGTGGAGAATGCGCAGACCACGGCATAGATCAGGATCGGACGGTTGATCGGAGTCTTCCTGAATATCCCCATCTCTTTGAAGAGGGCTGTCTTGGCAAGCCAGGACAAGCCGATAATCACCAGGAGAATATCATCCACCCTCAGGACTACATCCCGTCCAGCGCCGCCGGCAACCTTGATTTCAGGCGACAAAAGCATGGAAAGAATCAGGATGTAGAGGGCCGCCTCGGTTCTCAGTATGGAAACCACCAGGATCAGGCATCCCGCCGCAACCTTGAGGGAGGTCCCTGTGGTCAGTTGGGTCAGGAAATGGGTGGTTAGCACGGCCATGGAGAGCAGAATGATGTAAAAAATATGAATTTTGGTCCGGTCGGTTGCAATCATATCGAGCCCACAAGAGAGGTCAGGTCGGTTGAATCCAGTGGAGATCAATAAATGGAGTTTATTTCTTTTGCCAAAAGAACCCGACCAGAATCAATATTGCTGAAAGGGCCAGGACAAAAAATTGAAACATGGAGACATGGGTCTTCATGATCCGGCTTTTTGCCTTCTGAATAGACTTCTCCAGCAGGGCCATCCATTCTTTCTTCCTGCCATGATCACGCCCGGTATCTTCACCATAGTATTTGGTTTGATATTGAGACATCGGATAATATCCGCTGATCTCAGCCGTTATATCATTCAGAACAATACCGAGGATATTGGCCCGGACATTCTCCAGGTGCGTCTTGGCCCGTTTGAGGGCATTCCTCGGTATCCTTCCGGCCTGATAGACCAGGACCACCCCGTCCACTTTTGGAGCTAATATCGCCGCATCGGTCACGGGGAGGAGAGGCGGGCAGTCCATGATGATCATATCATACTCTTTCCGAATCTCCTCCATGAAGTCGCTCATTCCCTTTGAACTCAAAAGCTCCGCCGGATTGGGCGGTATCCCCCCGGCCGTAATGACGTGCAGGTTTTCCAGACCCGGGGTCTTCATGATATCGTCCATCCGGATCTTGCCCATCATGAGATCGGTGATGTCCTTGACGGCATCCTTCCATGGGATCTTCCCGAGGATAATATCGGTCAAGCCGACCTCTTTCTCCAATCCGAAGATCTTGTAGATGGAAGGTTTACGGAGATCGCAGTTGACCAGGAGCACCTTGTTCCCCTCCTGCGCCTTGGTGATCGCCAGATTGGCTACCGTCGTGCTCTTCCCTTCCTTTAAAGAGGAGCTCGTAAACAGGATGATCTGCCCTGTTTTTTTCAGGTTGGTAAACTGGATATTGGTCCTCAAGGTCCGGTAGCTCTCCGCTACAGAGGACTTGGGTTTGAGCTGGGTGATGAGATGGGCATGACTCCCAAGCAGATCCTCAAACTTGGCATCCTTCTCGTCGTTCTGGGAGACGACCTCCTTGATCTCATACATGTCGATATGGGGAATGACGCCCAGGACGGGAATCTGGAGATACCTCTCCACGTCCTCAATGGTCCCGATGGAGGTATCGAGGGTTTCCCGGACCAGGGCGATGATCAGGCCCAGCATCAGGCCGATGATCAACCCCACGAAAGTGGTTGACCAGAGCTTGTCATTCATACGGGTCCCCAGGTCCGCCGCCCGGATCACCGAAACCTCATCGGCCTGTTCCTTCTCCCGGATCTGCGCCTCCTGATATTTGGTCTTCAGGAGGGAGAAGAGTTCCTCATTGACATGAACGTCTCTCTGGATCTGACTTAACTGAACTTCGTATTCGGGGAGGTTCTTGTTCTTTTCAATGATACCCGATATCTGGTCCTGAAGGGTCTTTTCCCTGTCGTTATAGACTGCATACTGGCTCTTCAGTTCCTTGAGCATCTCCCTTCTGATATCCATGATCTTCTCGTCGACGTCCTTGACCTGCGGGTGCTCCGAGGTGTAATCAATCAAAAGGTTGTTCCTGCTGAGGATCAGCTCAACCAGCTTGCTGTTCAACTGGCCGAGAACGGATGCGGCCGACTCGACATAAGGACGTTCCGAAAGGACCTGGTCCAGGGCTGAAATCTGCGTTCCTTCCAGGCGTTTGATCATCATGTCTGTTTCCTGCGCCTGACGTTTGACCTGTTCATGTTCCGTCTGCGCGGCCTGGAGGCTGTTCAGAGTCGCATTCACCTCGGCGTCGAGGGTAATGAACTTGTGTTTTTCCTTGAAGTCTTGAAGCTTCTTTTCCGAATTGGAGAGAACCTTCTGAGTCTCTATCAGTTGATTCTCGATAAATTCCCGGGTCCTGCGCGCCTCATTGGTCTTTGCATAGACATGATAAACCTTGTATTGCTCGGCAACCCTGTTGGCGATGGTCTTGACCTGGACCGGATCGTTGGAAGAGACGATGATATTGATGATGTTGGTGTTCCCTTCCTGCGCGGTTCGGATCTTTCCCTGGATCCCCCTGACGATGCCGGAATACTTGCCGGATTCCTTGATCTCATCGTAGGAGATCTCCTGCGGGATCAATCCGAGGGATTTGCAGACCCTGACCACAACCGGTGTGCTCCGGATGACCTCGGACTCAGTGGCAATATTGTCCCAGGAGTTCCAGCTGAAGGCCTCCAGAAAAAGACCGGCGACGGTTTTGCTCTGCTCGATCTTCACACTGGAAGTAGACTCATAAATAGCCTCTTTTGAGAAGGCGAACAGAAAGCTCAAGAAGCTGATCAGGAAGGTGGTCATGATGATCAGACGCTTCCTTTTCAGAAGAATGATGCCGTAGTCTCTCAGATCGAGTTCATACTGCGATGAATCAATAGCTTTCATGGTTCCCTTTCATCATGGATAAGATCAATGATCTTGCCTTGCATCCGGAGCTTTTTACTCTGCCGTCCCCCTTGTGGACTTTTTACGAGTCCGCCCAATATGCCTCACAGGATTACGGCGTCGTCAGCGGCCTGACATTCTCCTTGTTCAGGTCGATGGTGGTGCGCATCGACTCAAACTGATACGGGAAAAGGACGAAATCGAGCATGGGCTTGATTTTCGTCAGGAGATAAGAAACGCTTGCAATCCTGTTTTTGGGAACATAGATGATATCGTTATTCTGCAGGACCAGGTTGGCGGAAAGATCGCCCTTCTGAAAGAACCGTTTGACATCCACGGGGATGACTTCAGGCCTGGAGAGATCTCCGCGGATTAAGTGCGTGCTCTGGACCACGGCATCCTCGGTAAAACTTCCGGCCCTGCCCACTGCATCCAGGACGCTCATCCCCTCTTTGAGATCATAGATGCCTGGATTCTTGACCTCGCCGAAGACATAAACCTTGCTCATCCCTTCTGAGGTTTCGGGGATAAAAATCGAATCCCCAGGATAGATCGGGATATCCTCCGAGGCGTTGGCTTGGAAAATCGCCTTATAGAGATTGACCGAAAGGGTGGTCCCGTTCTTCCGGGTTACCGTCACCTTTTTCAGGTTGGCCGTGGGAAGGGGTCCCCCTGCAATGGTCAGCAGTTCAACAATCTTTGTCGGTTTCTTTAAAACATAAACCCCAGGCCCGGTAGGCTGCCGTACCAGGGAATTGACGGCCCCCAGAATCATCACCTCCTGGCTGTGAAACTCTTTAATCGTAATATCAATCCTCGGATTCTTGAAATAACGGCTCAACTTCTCCGTCAACAGACGATCCAGTTCGGTGAGGGTCAATCCTCCGGCAGAAAGGTCATCCACCATGAACAACGATAGGGTCCCATCCGGCCGGATCAGCACTTCATACTCATCGGCGCTGAACTGTTTCCAGAAAACGACCTTGAGGATGTCCCCCGGTCCGACCTTGTATTCAGTCAGGAATTGACTCTTGATGAACTCATCCTGCTGTTTCTTTTCTGCTTCACTGGGCGCCGGATGCCCGTCCACGCCCGCCTGATGGGAGATGATGATCTCCACCACGGAGTTCCCGGATCCGGCGCCGGACACGGATTCCTCGGCAGGCCGGCTGTCGGCAAAACCGGTTACGGATATCCTGCCGGGTTCGATCTGAAGGCTCTCGTCCAATATCTTTTTCACCTTTTCCGCCCGCGCCTCCGAAAGCGCCATCAGGGACCCCTGTCCCTCGGGTTTCTCAAGACGGTCCGCATGACCTTCTATACGGATCGTCTCATAAGATGAGCTCTGCAATGTCTTCACGATTTCCGCAATCACAACCTGGGCAGCCTTGGACAGATCCTCCCCATTGGGCTCAAACGGAACCGCAAAACGCGTCAGAAAAGGATTGGACGCCTCTTTCGCTTCCCTGCCCGAAGGAACGGCCTGGATCTCCTTGACGGCCCGTTTTTCTCCATGTCCTCCAAACCAGATCTGCACGCCTTCACTATAGCTGGCCGCGATCAGATCATGGACCCCGTCCCCATCCAGATCTGAGGCCGTAAGCCCATAAAAACTCCCGGACTCCGGGAGCCCTTTTCCCATGGAGAGCCACCCCCCGACCTTTCCTCCAAACCAGACCCTGACCCCGCCGGAGTCCACCGAGCTCGCGGCGATATCCATCCTTCCGTCCTTGTTGAAATCCGAGACCAGGATAGACCAGTAAAATCCGCGGTTCACCGGAAAGGTCACGTCCTGCCAGTCTCCTTTGCCGTTGCCGGTCCAGATTTTGATCCCCTGATAGTAGGTTGTGGCCGCGATGTCCATCCATCCGTCATGGTTCAGATCCGCGACCGCCACCCCCCAGAAGTCCCCTTCCTTGGCCGGACTCGGGAATGTGGACCAGGCGCCGTCACCGCTTCCCAGATAGATATGAATTCCCCCGGGGCGCCCCCAGGACGTGGCGATGATATCCAGGTTCCCATCGCCGTTGATATCGGTCAGAGCCGCATCCCGATAGATGTGGGCTGCATCCGGCCCGGCCTGCTGGATCCATTCCCCTTTGCCGTCGCCGAACCAGACCTGGATGCCCCCTTCCTGGTCTCCGGAACTGTTGGCTGCGACGATGTCCGGATTCCCATCCTTATTGACATCCAGACACTTCACGCTCTCGTAGCTTCCGGTCTCCACAGGCGAGTTCCCTTGTTTCCAGGACCCGTCCGCTCCCTGCAAGAGGACCATCACCCCTTTAAGATCTCTCTGGCCCACGACCGCCAGATCCTGGTTCCCGTCCCCGTTGATATCACAGACGGCAATGGAGCGGACATCCCCGTTGACCGGAGGTTTCCTGGCCAGACGCCACTTTCCTTTCCCGTCTCCCGTCCAGATCGTCACCCCTCCCGGATTGAACGAACCGGCAATTAAATCCGGAAAGCCGTCCTGGTTCAGATCGGCGGCGGTTACAGCCCGATACTGTCCGGCATTGACCGGTCCGGTTTCAACGGACCAGGTAAAATCGGATAGGGTCATGACCTCCGGATGGAGATGAGAACAACCCGGAAAAAGAATGAAGACAACCGAGGCCAGGATCAAGTATCGACGATCTAACATAGATTTCTCCCTGTTTTTTATCTATTCTGAGAGAATGATAATTTACTGTATTTACTATTAAATTTTATCATACAACCGGTACCAGTCAAGAAAAATGTATCGGTTTTTTTGGCATTTATCATACATTCGGTACAAGAGTCTTTTAATATAGCGGGAACTCCCCGCCTTTATAGGCGGGGAGTTCCCGCTATATTAAAATGGAGTCCAATTTTCTTGACAAAATGTGTAAATTATTATAAAAATAAATGGTTTAGACAACCTCTAAGGTTTATGAAATGCATAAAAAGAGAGTTTTTCAAATCATTTTGATCTCCTTATTCATCCTCTTTGCAGCCGATATCGCCTTGAAAATAATCAACAGTCACCTATATGTCGAGAAACCACACGATGCCGCAAACAAGAACGTGCTTTCCCTGAAAAAAGAGACCAAACCCTTTTCGGCTTACGGCAAGATCACTGAACGGAACCTGTTCCAGGGGGCATCCTTCGCCCAGATAACCGGGAACAACGCGGATGATTCCCTGGATCACCCCAAAACGGATTTAAAATTAACCCTAAAGGGCACGGTGGTCAGCAACAGGAAACGTTCCTTTGCCATCATTGAGGATACCAATTTAAAAGCACAGAACCTTTATCATATCAACGACAACATCGGAAGCGGCGTCACCTTAAGCGCCATTTTTGAGGATCGGGTGGTGATCAACCGGAACGGACGCAAGGAACTCCTGCTGATGTTCCAGGAAGACAAGCAGGATAAAAAAGGGGAATCCCGACCCACCGCCCTTGCCGAACCCCCTCAGAGGATCCAGCGGCAGGAAATCCAGGAAGCGGCCAGTGACCTCAGATCTCTCATGAGGGACGTGAGGATCATCCCCCATTTTACTTCAGGGAAACGAGACGGATTCACGGTGACCTATCTTCGTGAAGGGAGCCGCCTGTCGGAGCTCGGCCTCCAAAAAAATGATATCATCAAGGCCATCAACGGAACCTCGTCTGAGGAATTTAAAAACATCTTTGAAATTTTCAACAAGTACTCAGATGCCAAAACACTCAACCTGGAGGTGGAAAGGGACAACCAGGTCCTGACCATCAATTATACGGTCGAGTAACATCGATCTTGAACTCGGGGGCGCAGAATGAAAAATCATCAAACCATGTATCTCTCTTGCCTGGTCCTGCTGGCAGGATCTATCTTTATGCTCCTCTCTTACGCCTCGGCAGAGCAGGCGCAACAAGTTTCGCCGGCGGCTCCCCCTGCAACGCAGCGGATGCCGGGAACACCGCCTGCCGTACCGGCTGCCCAGGGAACTCCCCCTGGATCCACGCCGGACATAGGGGCGCCCACGGCGGCACAACGGACGCCGGGACCTGGACCTGCTGTACAGCCGCCGTCCGTACCCATACCCGGATCCCATCCGTCACCAGGGGCGGTCCCTGCAGTTCCGCCGCAAGGATCTTCTCCTATGCCCCGGAAAGATGAACTGATCACCATGAACTTTGAGGATGCGGACATCCGTGTTTTGATCAAGTTCATCAGTGAACTGGTGCATAAAAATTTCCTGATCGATGAAGCGGTTAAAGGCAAGGTCACTGTTGTCTCTCCGGAAAAAATCACTGTGGATGAGGCCTACAGGGTTTTTGAATCCATCCTGGAGATCAGGGGATACACCCTAGTCTCGGCTGATAAGGTGATCAAGATCGTCCCGAGCCCGGAAGCCAAACAGAGAGGAATCGAGACCGTGGTGGGAAAGGCCCCTTCTCTTTCAGAGCGTACGGACGAATTCGTTACCCGGATCGCACGGCTGGAATATGTCAATGCCGATGACCTGGCGGCCCTCATCCGGCCCCTCTTCTCGAAAGACGGCTATCTGGTCTCCTACAAACCGACCAATACGCTGATCATGACCGATCTCAATTCCAACCTTTACCGTATCCTGAAGATCATCGGCGAACTGGATGTCAAGGGATACCATGCGGAACTCTATGTCATCCCCATCAAGTATGCCTCGGTCAAGACCATAACCGAGCACTTAAACGATATCCTCGGACAAGGGAGCGCCGCCGCTTCAGGATCGTCTCCCGGCGTCAGGATGAGAGGGACCCCGTCCGCCGCACCGACCACGGTCTCCGGTGTCTCGTCCGAAATCAAGATCATTGCGGACGAACGGACCAACTCCCTGATCGTCCTCGCTACCAAAAACGATTATGAAAGCATCGTCAATCTTGTCCGGAGACTGGATGTGCCATCCCCCGAGGGAAAAGGGCGGGTCAACATCTATTATCTTCAGAACGCCGTGGCCGAGGAGGCCGTTACAGTCCTGAATGAATTTGTCTCCGGAATTAAGGCGGGAAAAGGCAAAGACAATAAGGGGACGGAGAAGATCCCGACCCAGACGGATATCAGGATCGTTGCCGACAAGGCCACCAACGCACTGATCATCAACGCCGATCCCGAAGATTATGAGCAGATCAAATCGGTCATCGAAAAACTGGACATCCCTCGATCACAGGTCTTAATCGAGGCCCTGATCATGGAAGTCCGCGGAAGCGATTCTTACAACCTCGGTGTGGAGTGGGAAACTTTTGGAGGGAGCATCGGCGCCGATGACTCCATTGACCGCCTGGGTTTCGGCGGATCGCTTCCTCAGGGCGCCCTCCTTCCCACCATAGGATCCCTCAATGAAGGGACGATCCCCTCATCCGTCACCGGATTCAACCTGGGCGTCTTCGGAAACTTTATTACATTCAACGGCCACCAATTTCCTTCCATTTCGGCGCTGATCACAGCCGTGGCCACCCGTTCCGACACCAACATCATCGCCACCCCCCAGATCCTGACCATGGACAACCAGGAGGCGGAGATCCAGGTCGGTGAGAACCGTCCCTTCCTGACCCAGGCCCGAACCGGGCAGCAAGGGGTCAATGATGTGTTTCAGACCTTTGAGTTCAAGGACGTGGGAGTCACGCTCAAGGTCACGCCCCATATCAGCCAGAACCGTTTCGTCCGGCTTGAACTCTCTCAGGAAGTCTCCAATGTGGATGCCGCAGCCACGGCCGGGACCGGGGCCACGGCGCCGGTGACCACCAAGCGGTCCGCCAAGACCACCATCGTGGTCAAAGACAGCCATACTATCGTCATCGGGGGTCTCATCCAGGATGATATCAATGATACCCATTCCAAAATTCCCTGTTTGGGTGATCTGCCGTTTTTAAAATATCTCTTCAGCTCAAATCAGAACAAAAACAACAAAACGAACCTGATGATCTTCCTGACGCCGCACATTGTCACCAATCCCACGGAGGCGGCGAGACTCTCTGAAAAGAAACAACAGGATTTTGAGTCCAACAAGGACTATAAGGCTCAGCAGCCTTCATACGATTTCTACGGTTCTCCGGAAAAACAAGAGCAAGACAAGGGAGATCCGACCGGACCAAAAGCCCTTCCCGATGAGACCTTGAAGGAAAATCCGGATCCGCCGGCCCCGGATCCTTCGGTTCAGGACGGTCAGGGGAATGAAAACAGCGCGCCGGGGACCCCCATCAGGACGGAAGATCAACCATGAACCCAGATCACCTGAACATCGGGATTCCTGTTCTTCAGGAGATTCCGGAACCGAAATTGAGCGAAGCGACTCTGGAAAAGATCCCCCGCAGCTATCTCAAACGCTTTGTCCTCTTCCCTTTCTTTGAGGATGATCATGAGATCCGTGTGGCCGTCTCCGACCCGGCGAACATCGTCCCTCTGGAAGACCTCGGGAAACTGCTTCGGAAGAATGTGGAGCCCTATCTGGCTTCGGAAAATCAGATCAACCAGAAAATCAACCTCTTCTTTGGAAGCGCCACGGATACGGCCGAGAGTGTGATCGATGATCTTGCCGGTCAGGAATATGAAACCATTGCCGAGGAACTGGATGAAGTCCAGGACCTGCTGGACGCCGAGACCGAGGCGCCCATCATCAAGCTCATGAACCTCATCCTCTACCAGGCTGTGGAATCCCGCGCCAGCGACATCCACATCGAACCCTATGAAAAGGAGATGCTGGTCCGGTACCGGATCGACGGCGTCCTCTACGAGAGACTCCAGCCTCCCAGACGTTTCCTCTCCGCCCTGATCTCAAGGATCAAGATCATGGCCAACCTGAATATCGCGGAAAAGCGGCTTCCACATGACGGACGGATCAAAATCAAAATCGCCAACAAGGAGGTCGATATCCGTGTTTCCATCATCCCTACGGCCTTCGGCGAACGGGTGGTGCTGCGGCTCCTGGACAAGAACGCCACGATCTATGACCTGGAGGACATCGGACTTCCCGATCAGACCTACCATCAGATCTCCAAACTGATCCGTAAGAGCCACGGCATTATCCTGGTCACGGGACCCACGGGAAGCGGAAAGAGCACGACGCTCTACGCCGCCCTGAACAAAATCAATTCCCCGGACCAGAACATTCTCACCATTGAGGATCCCATCGAGTACCAGATCAAAGGAATCGGACAGATGCAGGTCAATCCCAAGATTGAGCTGACCTTCGCACGGGGGCTGCGATCCATCCTCCGCCAAGACCCCGATGTCATCATGATCGGTGAAATACGAGATCGGGAGACGGCCGAGATCGCCATTCAGGCATCGCTGACCGGCCATCTGGTCTTCTCCACCCTGCATACCAACGACTCCGCCGGCGCCATGACCCGGCTGGTGGATATGGGGATCGAGCCGTTCCTGGTCTCCTCTTCTCTGCTCGGCGTTCTGGCACAGCGCCTGGTCCGGGTCATCTGCCCCAAGTGCAGGATTTCACACCAACCCACACATGCCGAGCTTGAAGAGCTCGGGCTGGATCCCTCCCAGCTCAAAAATCCCGTTTTTTATCACGGCAAGGGATGCGACTACTGTTTTCATACCGGCTATCACGGCCGGACTGGAATTTATGAGATGCTTTTGAGCACGGAGAAGATCAATAAGCTGATTTTCCAGAATGTCGATTCCAATATGATCAGAGCGGCCTCGGTCCAGGAGGGAATGAGAACGCTCCGTCAGGACGGCGCCGCCAAGGTTCTAAGCGGCATCACCACCATCGAAGAGGTCCTGCGCGTGACGCAAGAATAAACTATGCCGGTTTACGAATACAAAGCCCTTGACAAGAGAGGCAAGACCCTCACCGGAATCGTGGATGCAGACTCGTCCCAGGAGGCCAGGGGGAAGCTGCGTGAACAAGAGGTCTACATCACCGATCTCTCCGATACGCTGTCCATGCCGGGGAAAAACCGGACCGCAGGCATCACCCTTTTTACCCGCATCAGTCCCATCGAGGTCTCGATCCTTATCCGTCAGATCTCTACCCTGCTGAATGCCGGCATCCCGCTTGTGGAGGCGCTTTCAGCCGTTATCGACCAGATCGACAACAAGGGTCTCGAGAGGATCCTTTCCCAGGTCCGTGAATCGGTTCGGGAAGGAAGAAGTTTTGCCGACAGCCTCTCCCCTCACACCCGGGCCTTTTCCCCTCTCATGGTCAATATGATCCGGTCCGGTGAGAGCAGCGGGTCCTTGGAAATCGTCCTCCTTCGCCTGGCTGATTTCCTGGAACAGCAGGTCATGACCAAACGGAAGATCCAGTCGGCCTTGATCTATCCTGCGGTCATTGTCTCGATCGCCTTCTGTATCCTTCTCTTTCTGATGACCTATGTGGTGCCCTCCGTAACCAAAATTTTCTCCGACATGAAGCAGACCCTCCCGATCCCCACGGCAGTTCTGATCGCAATCAGCAGTTTCATCCGGTCCTACTGGTGGCTTTTCCTCCTCCTCTTTGCCGCCGCTTTCACCGGGATCAAGGCCTATATTAAAACCGAGGAAGGGAGGATTCATTTCGACCAATTCAAACTGAAGATGCCGATCTTCGGGTCCCTTTACCGCAAGATCGCCATTTCCAGGTTCTCAAGGACCCTCGGGACCCTCCTGAAGAACGGCGTCCCGCTCTTAAACTCCCTCGACATCGTCAAAAACGTGGTCGGAAACAAACTCCTGGAGAGGACCATCGAGGAAGCCCGCACACACATTGGGGAAGGCTCGTCCATTCATGAACCGTTGAGACGAAGCGGCGTGTTCCCGCCTATTCTGATCCATATGATCAATGTCGGAGAAAAAAGCGGCACGCTCGAGGAGATGCTGAACAAGGTGGCGGATATCACGGACAACGAGATCGACACGACCGTCAACACCCTGACTTCATTGCTGGAGCCGTTTATGATTGTGGGATTGGCGCTGGTCGTGGGGTTTATTGTGATCTCCATCCTGCTGCCCATTTTCGAGATCAACCAACTGATCCATTAGTAATTTAGGATCATCTCCAAAAGAGTGGGTGAAAACATAAGGGTTCAAGGGGTCAAGGATTCAAGGGGTCGAGTGAAGTGCTAAAAATATCAAGGATCAAGGGTTCCAGTGTTTTTCTCTGGAGATTTTGTTTGCGTTTAAGTATTTCACTTGAACCCTTGAACCCTTTTACCCACTAAATGGGAGAAGAACCATAATTTACAAATAAAGTTTTTGCCAAAATGAAAAAAAGAAATCGGTCATTAAGGAGGTTTTTCATGCTCAACAAAAAAGGATTCACCCTGATCGAACTCCTTGTGGTTCTGGTCATCATTTCGGTTCTGGCCTCCATCGTAGGGCCGAAACTCTTCGGCCGGACCGATGAAGCCCGCCGTACCGCCGCCATGGCACAGATACGCAATATCCAAAGCGCC
The DNA here is from genome assembly GCA_001873285.1 of Nitrospirae bacterium CG2_30_53_67. NCBI lineage: Bacteria > Pseudomonadati > Nitrospirota > Nitrospirae bacterium CG2_30_53_67. The sequence continues at coordinate 687 of MNYV01000086.1, read as the reverse complement.
TTGGCGCTCTATGAGAGAGACAACGGGACATTCCCCACAACCGAGCAGGGGCTCCAGGCCCTCATTGAGAAACCGTCCATAGAACCCGCCCCCAAAAACTGGCACGAGGGGGGGTACCTGGACAATAACAAGGTGCCGCTCGACCCCTGGCATAATCCCTATGTCTACATCTCACCCGGCGTGCACAATAAGGAATACGACATCAAATCCTATGGGGCGGACGGCGAGGAAGGCGGCGAAGGAAAATATGCGGACATCGAAAGCTGGAACATTGAATAGGATCCGGCCCGGCGGCGCCTTGATCCGTCATCCTGAGCGCGGGTTCACTCTGATTGAGCTGATCGTCACCCTGATGATTATATCCGTCATCCTGGCGCTGACGCTTCCGAAAATCGGAAACGCCGTCTATTCCAGCGACCTTAAACGTTCCATCCGGCAGATCCGCGCCATCCTCTCCGTAGCCAGGAGCAACGCCGCCATGGAGCGCATCCCGCGCCGTGTCGTATGCGATATCACAAAAGCGGAAATCCATATCGAACGGGAAGTCAGCAAGGACGAAGACGGCCAGTCCATTCTCCACTACGAAAAAGACAACTCGATCCTGAATCGAACCTACAAGTTTCCCAAAGGGGTCCGGATCGAGGATGTCATTACGGAGACCGGTCAGAAGGAACTGGAAGGCGAGGC
>MNYV01000085.1 GCA_001873285.1 Nitrospirae bacterium CG2_30_53_67 | reverse complement strand
GGGAGGCCTTCGGAGGCGAAGACCTGGACGAGATCCTGAAATACCTTGAAGAAGAGCAGGTCCTCCACCGGGCCGGAGAGCGGTATCACTGGAACAGGGACGCCTATCCCGCCAATGCCGTGAGCCTCCGGAATATCCCGGAGGAGAACTTCGTGGTCACGGACCGGACCGATCCCGCGAAGCCCGTGACCATTGCCGAGGTCGACTTCACATCCGCCCCGGTCACCCTCCATGAAGGGGCCATTTATCTCCTGGAGTCCAGGCCGTACATCGTGGAAAAACTCGACTTCGCAAACCGGCAGGCCTTCGTGAAGAAGGCCGACGTGGACTACTACACCGATGCCATGACCTACACGAGGGTGCAGGCGCTTGAGGTCTTCGAATCAGAGGACGGCCGCCATTGCAGCAGGGCCCACGGCGAGGTCCATGTGGCGCGCAAGGTGGTCGGATACAAGAAGATCCGTTTCTTCACCTCGGAAAATCTGGGGTACGGGGAGGTGAACCTCCCGGACCTGGACCTGCACACCACGGCCTACTGGTGCACAATCCCTTCGGACGCTCTCCTTGGGCTCCCTTACGAACGCGGGACCCTCATGGACGGGATCCTCGGGATCGCCCATGCCCTGCATCACATCGCCGTGCTCCACCTGATGTGTGATGTCCGGGACCTGGACCGGGCCGTGGGTGACCGGCATGGGAAATGGTCGGTCCAGGGAGGTAAAGGGATTGTGCCCGTGGATGAATCGGCCGGCATGGAGGACCCCGGCGCCTTTGACCCCACCCTCTTCCTGTATGATGCCTTTCCCGGTGGGGTCGGGTTTGCGTCCAAGCTCTATGATCTCCATGATACGCTTTTAAAGGAGACCGAGTCCCTGATCATGAACTGTTCTTGCAGGGAAGGGTGTCCCTCCTGTGTGGGGCCGGTGAATGAAGTGGGGGCCATGGCCAAAGAAACAGCACTCTCAATCCTGAGGTTGATCCGGACATGAGCGAAATCAGACAAAGATTGGACCGGCTCAAATCAGCGGCCCCATCGGTCAGGCGGGATCCAAAGGAAGATCTCATCTCCGAGCTTCGTTCACGGATCGGCCGGGTTATGCAGAAGCCCGTCCTGGAGCGGAGGAGGAGAGAGGGCCCTTACCAGGGCCCTGCAATCGAGGAGATCGTCCCCGGGGATCTCCATGCCGTGGAATCTTCGGAAATCTTCGTGGCGCGCCATGGACATGAAGCAGGATATCTGCATGGAAACATACAATTGGAAGATATCTATCATGTATCGCTTGATATATTCGGGGAGCTCTTAACCCACCCGGATCTCTATGGCATGCATCCGGATGAGACGGTCTTCATGGATACCGAAACCACGGGCCTTTCCGGGGGGACCGGGACCTATGCCTTTCTGGTCGGAATCGGTTTCTTTGACCAGGGAGAGTTTGTGGTGGAACAGTTTCTGATGCGGGACCAGTCCGAGGAGAGGGAGATGCTCACGCTGCTCCGGGAGCGGCTCAGGAGGTTCCGGTACCTGGTCAGTTTTAACGGAAAGTCTTTTGACCTCCCTCTTCTTGAGGCCCGCTTCATCCTTTCGAGGCTCCAACCCGACGTCCTGGCCCTGCCGCACCTCGATCTCCTCTATCCGGCCAGGAGAATATGGAAAAGGAGCCTCGATAGCTGCCGGCTTTCCAATCTGGAGCGTGAGCTTTTAGGCCTTGAACGCGTGGATGACGTCGCAGGAGAGATGATCCCCGGAATCTATTTCCAGTATCTTCAGGGCAAGGATCCCACCCGGCTAAAACGGGTCTTTTACCATAACCGATTGGACATCCTGACCCTGGTCGCCCTGACGATTCTAATTCAACGGAGGATCAGCGATCATACCACGTCGTGCCGCATGGACGGGATGGAACAGTATTCCTTGGGGAGGATCCATCTGGAGGGGGGAAGGTTCGATGAGGCCGCGGCATGCTTTGTCTCCGCCCTGGAGTCCTGCGCCTATTCGGAAAGAGAATGGGAAATCCTGAAATTCCTCTCACTGACCTACAAGAGAAGCGGAAGGGACGCTCTTGCGGTCAAGGCCTGGCGGGATATGGTCGCAATCGACCCGGTCCGGGAGACCTTTCCCCTGATCGAACTCGCCAAGCATTATGAACACAACGGGAAGGATTACGACCGGGCGGCGGAGTACGCCTCCAGGGCCTTCAGTGTATTTTCGCTCAGCCCCGAAGAGATCGGGGAGATCGAATACAGGCTCCGGCGGCTGCAAAAAAAGAAGGGAATGTCATGAGTGAGGAATCTGCTGCATACGGTCGAGGATATCGGGATGAAGAAGAGAAGATGCGCCGGCTGAGAAAGATGGTTGACAAAGCGGCACGGATTCTTACGGAAGACCCCCTTTCCGAACGGGAGGCCTTGGAGTTTATCGAAGAAACCCGAAGGAATGTTCTCATTTTGTTTCCGGACAAGAACGAGGAGTTTGAGCTGATCTACCGGCCCCGTTTCAAGCGGCTGCTGGAAGAGAATGCGGGTGTGCAGTGCGACCGGGCCCTGAGGGAGGATTCCAATCACTGGAAGGGGGAGGAGGATGTTCAATCTTGAGATTCCCGGTTTCGGTACGGTCTCGGCCGAATATCTGGTTGATATCTTGACATGAGATCCTGCCGCTGATAAGTTAAAAAAGGATGGTCTTGAAAAAGTGAATGTGATAAAGACAAAACCAGGTCTTGTCACCAAAGAGATTGAAGTCGTTCTATGAGTAAAACCTTCTCAGGAAATGAATAAGAGTGATCCATGGCCCTTGAAAATCAGAAGCCCAATTTCATGTTTGTTTATTTCTCGGAGCTTCAGGGCGCGAGAGTCTTTGATAAGGACAATCAACCTCAGGGGGTTCTGCATGATATCATCATCGAGCCGCTGGGGAAGTACGCAAGGTCCAAGACCCTGATTGTCGAGGCCGGGGGATTCCATAAATCCTGGGCTTCGGTGGACTGGAGCGGGATCTCTGAGATAACCCAACACGTCATCCGGCTGAACCTCCCGGCTTCTGATCTGAAATTTTCTTCATCCATCAACAACCACAGCGATCTTTCCATCCGTCAGGACATTCTGGACCAGCAGGTGGTCGATACCAACAACCAGAATGTCATCCGTGTCAACGATATCCAGTTTCTTCAGGCCAAACAGGATCTGGTTGTGGCGCACGTGGACATCGGTTTGAGAGGGATTGTCCGGAGGCTGGGTTTGGAAAAATTCCTCGACCCGCTGGTCAGGATCTTCAATAAAAATTCGGAATACCTGAATAAGCCGAGTTTCATCACCTGGAAACATATCCAGCCCCTCTCCATCAACCCCGTGAGCAAGACGATCAAGGTTGACGTTTCCCAGAAGATGCTCAGGGAAATTCCGGCCGCGGACTTGAGCGAAATCATGCTGGATCTCGCCCCGCAGGACAGGCTCGCCTTGTTCAAGGTCCTGGATCTCCATACCAAGAGCCGGCTCTTCGCCGCCCTGGATTTCAAAGAGCAGAAGTCTCTTCTGGAGGATCTGTCCGAAAAGGAGGCGGTCGAGATATTGAATAACATACCCAAGGATGAAGCGGCGGATTTTCTGGGCGATCTGCCGGAGGGGACGGTGAACAAGATACTCGGCCTGATGGAATCCAAGAACGCCAAGATGCTCTCAAAGCTTCTCGGCTACTCCGAGGAGTCTGCCGGAGGCCTGATGACCACCGAATATATCGCCGTACCGGATACGGCGACCATTGAACAGGCGCTCAAGATCGTCAAGGAAAAAACGCTGAAGGCCGAAACCATCCATAATATTTTTATTGTGGATAAAGAGAACCATCTTGCAGGCTCCACCGTACTTCGCCGCCTGATCACCGCCGACCCTCCCGACGAAGTGATGAAGGCCGCTTTGAAAAAGACCGTCAAGATTCATGTCGAGGATGATGTGAAGCGGATTGCGCTTCTGATGGACAAATACAAGGTCAACGCCGTGCCTGTGGTGGATGCGTCCAATATTCTGATCGGCATTATCACCATGGATGACATCTTCAGCCGGCTGGTTGCGATTGCATGGCGAAGGGCCAAGAGGAAGATACAGCTTTAAAATATGCTGAACACCAGGACCAAATCCATACTGAAAAAGATCCGGATATTCATCTCAGTCATGGGGCCCGGCATCATCACGGCCAACGTGGACAATGATGCCGGCGGCATCGCCACCTATACCGTGGCCGGCGCGCATTTCGGCTACTCCCTGCTCTGGTCTTTCATCCCGATCATCTTTGTCCTGATCGTGGTACAGGAGATGGCGAGCCGCATGGCCGTGGTCACAGGCAAGGGGCTTGCGGACCTGATCCGGGAGGAAATGGGGGTCAAGGTCACTTTTTATGCCATGGTCGTCCTGATCGTGGCCAACATCGGCAACGTCATGGCGGAATTCGCGGGCATCGCAGCCAGCGCGGACCTCTTCGGGATCAGAAGGTCCGTGCTCATCATCCTCTGTGCCCTGTTCGTCTGGTGGCTGGTGGTCAAGGGGAATTATAAATCCGTGGAAAAGGTCTTCCTGGTGGCGTGCATCTTTTATCTCTCCTACATTATTTCAGGTTTTGTCACCAGGCCGGACTGGTCCGAGGTCGCCAGGCAGACGGTCCGGCCGCAATTGCACATGAACAAGGTCTACCTGGTCATGCTGATCGGCCTGATCGGGACCACGATCGCGCCCTGGATGCAGTTTTATCAGCAGGCATCGGTTGTGGAGAAGGGGATCAAGCTCAAGGAGTACGCCTATCACCGTCTCGATGTCATCATCGGCGCCTTTATCGTCAACATCGTGGCTTTTTTTATCATCGTGGTTTGTGCCGGCACCCTCTTCAAACACGGCATTATGGTGGAGACGGCCAAGGACGCGGCCCTGGCCTTAAAGCCCCTGGCAGGCGATTATTGTTATATGCTCTTTGCGTTCGGGCTTTTCAACGCCTCCCTGTTTGCCGCTTCCATCCTCCCCCTTTCCACGGCCTATTCGGTCTGCGAAGGCATGGGGTGGGAACTGGGGGTCAACAAGCATTTCCGGGAGGCGCCGCAGTTCTATTCCCTCTACACCGGCATTATCATCCTGGGGGCCGTCTTCATCCTGATCCCCAATATCTCCCTGGTGAAGATCATGTTTTTCTCCCAGGTGGCCAATGGCCTGCTCCTGCCGTTTGTCCTGATCCTGATGCTTCGCCTCGTGAACAACAAGCGTCTCATGGGGGAGTTCGTCAATTCCAGGGTCTATAATATGGCGGCATGGCTGACCGTGATCCTGATGATCGTCCTCTCTCTGGCCCTGCTGTTTTTCATGTGCGTCCCGGGTTAACGAGTTTGTCATATGTGAGCAGTTGCTCCGTCACCTGGGGCACTCCTATCCGTTTCCTGGCGCCTCCGGAAACCACGGTAACTGAACTGGTTCACTGGGGATCTGCCAAAATGAACAAATCAACACCATCTCATGAGACTAAATGTCTTGACTGGACGAGATTCGGATGATAGGATAACGCCGTTTTTTTGGAGGAGATATGCCGGAAGCCATTGAGATCGGCGTGATCGGCGGGAGCGGGCTTTACGAAATCCAGGGGATCGAAGGGCTCCGGGAGGCTGCCGTCAGCACTCCCTTCGGGGATCCATCGGATCTGTTCCACGTGGGAAAACTGAACGGCATCGGGGTCGCATTCCTGCCGCGGCATGGCAGGGGGCATCGCATCCTCCCCTCCGACATCAATTTTAGGGCCAATATCTATGCCATGAAAAAACTCGGGGTCCGGAGGATCATCTCAGTGAGCGCGGTGGGGAGCATGAAGGAAGAGATCGCACCGGGTGACATCGTGATCCCGGACCAGTTCTTCGATCATACAAAGAAGCGCGTCAGCACGTTCTTCGGCGATGGGATTGCGGGGCACGTGGCCATGGCCGATCCGGTATGCAGGGATCTCTGCGGCATTCTCATTCGGGCGGGGAAGCGGGCCGGCGCTAAGATCCATGAAGGGGGGACCTACCTCTGTATTGAAGGCCCTCAGTTCTCCACACGGGCTGAATCCAAAATTTTCCGGAGCTGGGGCGTGGATGTGATCGGAATGACCAATGTGACCGAGGCCAAGCTCGCCCGGGAGGCTGGGATCTGTTATGCGACCCTGGCCCTTTCAACGGATTATGACTGCTGGCACACGGAAGAGGAGGGCGTGAGCGCGGATGCCGTGCTTTCGATCCTGCGGAACAACGTGGCCAAGGCCAAGGAGATGATCCGGCTCTCTCTTTCCGGGGAGATTCTGCAGACGAGTTGCAGGTGCAGGGATGCCGTGAAGGGGGCCATCCTCACGGATCCGTCCCGTTTCCCCGAAGAGACACGGAGACGGCTTGAGTTTCTCTTATAGGATGCGTAAAGGATGAGTCTTCTTGTCGTAGGATCCATTGCCTTTGATTCGGTCAAAACCCCGTTCGGGAAAGTGGAAGAGGCGATAGGCGGATCGGCCGTCTATTTTTCTTTGTCCGCGGGTTTCTTCAATGACATCAATCTGGTGGCCGTGGTCGGAAAGGATTTTCCCGAACACGAGATCGCATTCCTCAACACCAGAAATGTGGATACGCAGGGTCTGCAAAGGGTTGATGGGAAAACCTTTCGATGGAAGGGGGAGTATTCCTTTGAACTCAACGAGGCCCATACCCTGGAGACCCACCTCAATGTCTTTGAAAACTTCACCCCTGAGATCCCGGATTCATACCGGGATGCCGAATACGTGTTTCTGGCCAATATCGATCCCGAACTTCAATGGTCCGTGCTGCAACAGGTGAAGAGTCCGGACTTTGTGGGTATGGACACCATGAACTTCTGGATAGGACGCAAACGGGAAGCCCTGATGGAAGTCCTGAAAAAAGTGAACATCCTGACCATCAACGACGGAGAAGCCAGGCAGTTGACTGAAGAGGCCAATCTGGTCAAAGCCGCCCGAAAAATTCTCTCATATGGGCCTAAGATACTCATCATCAAGCGGGGGGAATACGGCGCCCTGATGTTCAACGGCGCAAGCATCTTTTCGGCGCCGGCCTATCCGTTGGAGACGGTCTTCGATCCGACCGGCGCAGGAGACTCTTTTGCCGGAGGGTTCATGGGGTATCTGTCCAATGTACAGAACGTCAATGAAGAGACGCTCCGCCGGGCCATGATATTCGGCAGCGTCATGGCTTCATTTAATGTGGAGGATTTCAGTATCAACCGGCTGCGGAGTCTGAAGTATAAAGAGATCGAGCGGCGTTTCAGGATGTTCAAGGATCTGACCCATTTTGAGGATATCTGAATGGATAGGAAGAAAACGCTTTTTAGGATCCTGCTCTTTTCAGTCCTTATGCTCATGCCGTCCTGTGCCGGGCTCAACCAGAAGAAAGAGTCGCAGAAGAAATCGGCGAATGCCTATTATCAGCTCGGTGTACAGCACTTGGATGAAGGGGACTACCAGAATGCCCTGATTGAGTTCCGCAAGGCCGAATCTTTACAGGCTGATGATCCGAGGATACACGATGCCAAGGGAATCGTCTTTTATTATATGGAACGATTCGATGAGGCCGAAAAGGAATACAAGAAGGCCATCTCCCTGCAAAAGGATTACTCCAAATCCTATGTCAATCTCGGCAGCCTCTATGCCCGTCAGGAAAAGTATGCTGAGGCGATTGAACAATACCGAAAGGCCCTGGAGAATCCTTTTTATGAAACACCGGCCAAGGCCCTCCATAACATCGGGTTGTGTTACGAAAAGACCGGGAATATCAAGGAGGCCGAGTCGTCTCTCCTGGAAGCCGTGCATCAGGACCCTAACCTGATGCGAGCCTACCTTGACCTTGGGAGGCTCTACTATCAGAACAACCAGATTGAAAAAGCGGTTCAGATTTTAAGCAATGCGATTCAGAAGCATCCCAAGGTGGAAAATGACCCGGTCAATGACCTGAGCCTGGCCTATTTTCACTATTGGCTGGCCCTTTCCTATTTCAAGAATGGAGACGCGAATGAAGCATCGATTCATTTTCAAGCAGTCACACAGCTTGCTCCCAACAGTAAGTTGACGGAGGACGCTTCAACCTATCTGGATCTCTTGCAATAAGTCCCGGTGAAGAGTACGTGAAAACAGACGGGTTCAAGGGGTCAAGGATTCAAGGGGCCAAGGGGTCAAGGGGCCAAGGGGTCAAGGGGTCAAGGGGTCAAGGGGTCAAGGGGTCAAGGGGCCAGTATTTCACCCCCTTAGAGAGTTCGTCTCTCTAACGGGGTTCACTTGAATCCTTGACCCCTGGAATCCTCGGCCCCTTTTTACCCACTAAATGGCCGATGGCTCGTAGAGGAGAAGAACCGAATATCAATCACAGATCCGGTATCAAGGAATACAAAGCATGGAAATGACTTCTTTCGGCGAGTACCTGAAAAGAGAGCGGGAACTGAGAGAGATCTCGTTAAGAGAGATCTCTGATGAAACCAAGGTCAGCTACCGCTACCTTGAGGCCATAGAAGAAGA
>MNYV01000084.1 GCA_001873285.1 Nitrospirae bacterium CG2_30_53_67 | reverse complement strand
TGATTGATTCGTCGGGGAAGATGGTCCGGTTCTTCGGGGTCAACCCCATTGATATTCCTAACTGTGCGCGCTGTCATTCAAACGAAAAGGCCAATGGGCAAAAGTATAACAAGTATAAAGAGGAATATGATTTCTGGAAGGAGGTGCACGGATCCGGGGACTGGTTTGCCGAACTCAAGGCCGCAGCCGTCTCGATCCTGGAAATTCATGATGACCATCACGGGACCAACTTCCTGGGAAACTGGCCTAAAGGATCCACGGTTCAGAGCCGGCTGGGAAGAGATCCCATTCTCTGTCAGGATTGCCATGCAGACAATATCATCGGAAGGTTTTTCTCGAAAAAGGCGGGCGAGATGGAAGCAAAGGATATTCAGAAGGGACATTCAGGACTTCCCAGCGCGGATCATCTGATCTCTCCATTGACCGAGGCCATTCACAGCGCCCATCAGCGAAAGAACCCTTTGCCTGACAGCCAGGGATTTGCCGGGGGATGCCAGCTCTGTCATCCATCGCATCGAAGTGACCGGACCCTGAACGATTTCCCCATCACCAAAGACGGCAAGAATCACTTCGCCTCGGGCGACATCCGGGACTCCAAAGGGTGCTTTACCGGGAGGGACGCGCATGCCGGCCCGAGGAGGAACCGGTCCGGGGCCGAGACCAGGAGTGATCTCAATGCGGTGGGCCATTACCTTCTTTTAGAGGTCATGAAGAGCGGGGGAGCGGACAAGGGATTGTACTGCACCAACTGCCACAACCGGCTCTCCCGGGAGTTATATAAGGCAGATCACCTCAGCGATGCGGTTCAGCAAAAGGGCCGGACCCTTCGCGATCAGCCGCTGGACCGGATAGCCGAGGCCGCAGGCGTTTCTCTTCAGGAACTGAAAGACGATTACATCAATCCCAAAAGCCCCAGGCAGGGAGACGACACCGGATCCGGTGTTTTGCGCTCCTGGGATCGGACGGGACAAAGCATCGCGGCCATCGCCAGGATCAATGCGGACGATCAGGGGAATCCGATCCTCACTCCAGCCGATGAAGACGGGGACCGTTCGGTCATCATCGAGGATGCGGATCCGGACGGAACCTTGGGTGTGCCTGTTTCTTACGATGCGGCCACGCACGGGCGGGATTACTGGCTCGCAGCCGGCGAGCCCCACTGTGCCGACTGCCATCAGCCTCCCTTTGTCGAGAGTATGGGCGGCGGCGCCTTTCCCATAGACCAGCCGGGCAAGTACGCCCTCATGCGCTACTCCAAAGGGCACGCGGGGATCACCTGCCAGGGGTGCCATGAATCCATGCACGGCCTCTACCCCGTGGATCCCGAGGTGGATATCACCGGGTATCAACAGGCGGCGCTCCTGAACCAGGACGGCGCCCACGGGCCCGTGAAGTGCGGGGCATGCCATCAGGTGAATAAGAACGGCGTCCCTTCACGGCATCAGGATAAAATCGATCGCAAGAGTTCTTTATGGAAGAGTTATGAGGAGGCGGTCAAGTTCCAGCACACCTTGAGGTAGTTTTTAAAAAAGAGTTTACTGCTGGATCGTAAACTTTCCGCTTTCTTTGCCGGCCCCGGCCTGGCTGATACGGTTACGACCCCCGTTGATGGATTTCTGCGTAGCCTGAACGGCCGAAGCGATCAGTTCCGCTTCATCGGCCCCATCCTCAGGGTAGCCGGCCACCCCTCCGCTCACCGTGAGCTTGCCTCCGGACATACGGTCTTTCTGAGGGAAAGAAGCGTTGCAGATGATCTCTCGGAGTTTATCGGATAGGAAGACCGCATCTTCTCTGCGTGTTTCAGGACAGAAGAGGACGAACTCCTTCCCGCCGTAACGGGCCGCGATATCCTGTTCCCGGATATGGTCCTTCAGAATTTTGCCGACCATGCGCAGGGCCTCGTCGCCCGCGAGATAACCGTTGATCTCATTGTACTTCTGAAATGAATCCATATTGAAGTGGCATACAGAGACGGGTCTTTTATATCTTCTGGCCTTGCTCAGTTCCTTGCGAAGCTCGTTGAGGAAATACTGCAGGGAATAGAGTCCGGTGAGGCCGTCTTTTTCGGAACCGCTCCGGACCTCTTCCTTGAGCAGGATATTTCCCATGGCGATGGAACCGAGCGACGTGATCATCCGGGCAACCCGAAGTCCTTGATCCATCTCGCCTGGAAGATTCCCGATGTTGAGTACGCCCAGAAGCGTTCCGTTATATACGATCGGGGAACAGATTTTCGTCGCCAGGTCCGAATCTGTTTTTAAAAGACTGATCTTCACCAGGGTGCTTTCCTGTTGAAGATCACGATCGGTCATGGAGATCCCCTTCTGAGCCACCCATCCGATCTTTCCTTCGCCCATACGTATAGACATGGGGGGAGAAGATACCGGCGGTAAATCACTCGCAGCTTTCATGACGAGAAGGTCTTTCTCTCTGACAAAAACCGAGACCTCCCGCGTTTGGAGCAGTTTTTCCGTGATATGAACCAGGTTCAACAGGATATCGTCGAGCTTTTCGCAGGTGTTCAGCCTTTCCACCGAGTCCGGGATCATCGAGATGAATGCGCCGAACTCACGATTCTGTCTCTTCAGGGTTTCCATGACGGACACCAGGTCATTCTTCCCCTGCTTCAGGGAAGCGATCCGCTTCTCCGAATTTTTGAGGTCCTGCTCCAGGGCATTGGCCCGGGCAAGATGATTCGCATTGGCCAGCCTTCTCATGAGAAAGCCCAGCCCAAAGGCGCAGAGGACCATCAAAAAGAACGCAACAGGGGGAAGCCCGGGAAACCAGCTTGAAAACATGGATGTGCCGCTTACAGGGTCCATCTTCACCTCCTGAAACCACGCCTGCAATCTCTATGAATATTTTAACATGAAAACGTCGGAAGTGTAAAAAAAATGCGGATTTAAAAGAAGATGACCTTGAGCTACTTCCTGTATTTTTCGATTCCTTTAGCCCCCGGGAGATAGATCTGCTGCCCGGGATGGAGGACCTTGGGGTCGGCGATCTGGTCCCTGTTGGCCTTGTAGATCACTTCCCAGTAGGATTCATCCCCGTAAAGCGGAGAGTTTCTGGCGATGCTTTTCAAGGTTTCACCCGGCTTGACGATATAGTAAACAGGGAGGTTCTTTTCCAGCTCTTTTCTGAAGGTGAGGGACCCCTGAAGGCTCTCTTCCGCATTCCGGACGGACTCCCTGGCTTTTTTTAGAGCGTCCTTGTAACGGCATTCGTCCTGCGAGAATTCCCTTGCCTCCCGTACACTTTGGACAGCCATGAGGTATTCCTTTAATGCATACCGGTTGGCCTCGGCCTTTTCACCTTCATGGATCTTCTTTATGGCGAGAACGATCTCCTGCTGGATTTGATGGTAGAGGTCGTCTTTGATCCGTGCGGTCTGGTTGATCATCTTCTTGGAGATATGCTGTACATCCATGGCCAGGGTTTTGAGTTCTCGGTTAGGCTTCCGGGATTCCTCCCGGGTTCCTTCATCGATCGCGAGCAGCTTCTTTTCCCCTTTTTGCAGATCTTCAGGCATATAGACCTTTGCGCAGGAGTTTTTGGCGGCTTCCATCAGGACCTTGGCATCGGAGATCTCCCTTTCCGGGAATCGGATGCAGCCGGCCAGTAATAGAAGGACCAGCGGGGCGGTCAAAACCTGGAATCGGCGAGGTCTTCGTTTTTTCATATATTTTACTCCACCATTTCTGTTCTGATCATCAGTTCCCGCAGTTGTTTTTGATCCACTGTGGACGGCGCTCCGGTCATGAGGCACGTGGCCTTCTGGGTCTTTGGAAAGGCGATGACGTCCCGGATCGACGAAGCGCCGCTTAAGATCATGGCGATCCGGTCCAGGCCGAAGGCAATCCCGCCGTGAGGCGGCGCCCCGTATTCGAGCGCATCCAGGAGAAAGCCGAAGCGGTTCCTGGCCTCTTCTTTCTCCATCCCGATCACAGAGAACATCTGCTCCTGGAGTTCCTTGCGGTGGATCCGGATGCTCCCTCCCCCGATCTCAGAACCGTTCAAAACCAGATCATAGGCCCTCGCTCGGACCTTCTTAGGGTCGGATTGCAGAAGGGAGAGGTCGGCCTCGCACGGTGAGGTAAAGGGGTGGTGCATGGCTGCAAAACGCTTCTCGTTTTCGTCCCATTCCAGGAGCGGGAAATCCGTGACCCATAGGAAGTTATGTCTGGATGGATCGATCAGGTTCATCTGCTTTGCCATTTTGTTCCGGAGATTGCCGAGAGACTCAAAGACCACGCCCGGCCGGTCGGCCACAAAGACCAGAAGGTCCCCGGCTTTGCCTTCGAGCCGGTCCGATATCTTCTGAAGCAGGGCCGGTTCAAAGAACTTGGTGATGGACGATTGGAGCCCTTGTTCTGCGACCTTGAACCAGGCCAGCCCTTTGGCCCCGAAGATCTTGACGGCTTCCGTCAGATCATCAATCTCCTTCCTGGAATAGGCCGCGCAACCGGGGAGCCTGATGCCTCGCACCGTGCCGCCTGAGGCCGCGGCATCCTTGAAGACCTTGAATCCGGACTCCGAGGCCAGGTCCGAGATATCCTTGAGCTCCAAGTCAAAGCGGGTATCCGGCTTGTCCAGACCGAACCGGTCCAGGGCCTCAGAGTAAAGGAGTCTCGGAAAAGGTGTTTTAAGTGACAGGCCTCGGGTCTCCTGAAAGATCCGAGAGATCATCCCCTCGGCGATGGACATGATATCTTCTTCATCAATGAAGGAAAGTTCCATGTCGATTTGAGTAAATTCAGGCTGGCGGTCCGCGCGGAGGTCTTCATCCCGGAAGCACCGCACGATCTGGTAGTAACGTTCCAGGCCGGCGATCATCAGGATCTGTTTGAAGAGCTGGGGGGACTGAGGAAGGGCATAAAAATGGCCCGGATTCACGCGGCTCGGGACCAGGTAATCCCTGGCCCCTTCCGGTGTGGATTTGGTGAGGATCGGCGTTTCGATTTCCAGGAAGCCTTCGGCGTTCAGATACTCCCGGGCAGCCCTGTAGATCTGATGACGCAGGATCAAAGCCTCCTGCATGGGTTTCCTTCTCAGGTCGAGATACCGGTATTTAAGGCGGATGTTTTCAGAGATATCGATATCATCCTCGATCATGAACGGAGGCGTGAGACTTGTGTTCAGGATCTCAAGCCGGTTCACATAGACCTCGATCCCGCCGGTTCCGATCTTTTCGTTGGTCATTCCCTCGGGCCGTTTGCGGACCGTACCCTTCACCTGGATCACGTACTCGCTCCTTAATTCGTGGGCGAGTTGGTGGGCCTCGTTTGAGACCTCCGGACTGAAGACAATCTGGCTGATTCCGGACCGGTCCCTGAGGTCCACGAAGATCAGCCCCCCGTGGTCCCGTCTCCTCTGCACCCAGCCGGCGAGGGTCACCTCCTGACCCAAATCGGATAATCCGATTTCGCCGCAATGCCTGTTTCGTTTAAGTCTCTTCATGGTACGGTCGGCTACCCTATCTCTCAGGTTTTTTAACGTGGCCGGGAAAGGATTCTCCCTTCTCCTTCAGAGAAATTCGTTGACACAGTTCCTCTACCGCTTTGTTCAGCGGGACTTCCGTCTGCTCCTTGCTCCGCATATCCCGCAGGAGAAGCACGCCTCGGGTCAACTCATTCTCTCCGAGGATTCCCACAAAATCCACTCCGATTTTGTCCGCCTGGCGCATCTGGCTTTTGAGGCTTTTTTCTCGGAATTCGGTTTCCGCTCGGATTCCGCGGTCCCTCAGATTGTACAGCAGCAACAGGGCCTGTCGCCTTGCTTCAGCCCCGAGCGGGGCGATTAAAATGTCGATCTTGGCAGGCCGCTCCATATTTTCGGGCAGCAGAGCCGCCATCCGTTCCATGCCCAGGGCAAACCCGATCCCGGGCAGGGACGGGCCGCCGAGTTCTTCCACAAGGCCGTCGTACCGGCCTCCGGCCGCCACCGCATTCTGTGTGCCCAGCTTGTCCGTTGTCATCTCAAACGTGGTCCGGGTATAGTAATCAAGCCCGCGGACCAGGCGGCCGTTGATCTCAAAGGGGATCCCCAGTTCCGTGAGAAGCGCTTTGACGGATTCAAAGTGATCCATGCACGACGGGCAGAGATGGGTCATCCCTTGCGGTGCGTTCACGGTAGCGTCCTTGCATGCAGGGTTTTTGCAGTCGAGCGCTCGAAGCGGGTTTGCATCAAACCGTCTGCGGCAGTCGCTGCATAAGAGGTCCAGTTTCGTTTTGAGAAAATCCCTGAGCGCTTTTCGGTATTCCGGTCTGCATGCCCTGCAACCCAGGGAATTGATCTCAAGGACCGTGTCCTTGATGCCGAGCCGGTGCATCAGGAGGTGGAGCATGGAGAGAATCTCCGCATCGAGCTCAGGCTCTCCTGAACCCAACGCCTCGGCCCCGATCTGGAAGAATTGCCGGTATCTTCCCTTTTGAGGACGTTCGTGCCTGAACATGGCCCCCATATAGTAGAACTTCCCCATGGACGAGGGGGAGAGGAGATGGTGCTCGATGCAGGCCCGGACCACACCGGCCGTCCCTTCCGGTCGAAGCGAAATATTTACACCCTTGCTGTCTTCGAAGGTGTACATCTCTTTTTCAACGATATCCGATGTCTGGCCGATGCTCCGCGAAAAAAGTTCGGTATATTCCAAAAGAGGGACCCTTATCTCTGAAAAACTATATTCCTCAAGGGTTTCCCGAGAAACCTCTTCAATGAATTGCCATTTCCATATCTCTTCAGGGAGGATATCCTTCACTCCCGTCACGGCCCTGATTTTCAACGAGTCTCTCCATGTTTAAAATCTGGTCAATATAACTCCCCACAGGGTAATATGTCAATTAAAAAGGGGTTTTCCATAATTTTTTGTTTGACAATATTCCTGTTTCTTGATAATTTTTTAATTTTAAGGATGTGTACGGCGCATGTTCGACAGGCGGGAATAGCTCAGTGGTAGAGCATCGCCTTGCCAAGGCGAGGGTCGCGGGTTCAAATCCCGTTTCCCGCTCCAATTATAAATGAATTAAAGAGCAGGCATTTGCCTGCTCTTTAATTCATTTATATGGCGGCGTAGCCAAGTGGTAAGGCAGAGGTCTGCAAAACCTTCATCCATCGGTTCGAATCCGGTCGCCGCCTCCAATGTATCCCGTTTCCCTGCCAGAAGATTCCGGCCTCATGCCCGGGTGGTGGAATTGGTAGACACAAGGGACTTAAAATCCCTTGGAGCTTAGCTCCGTGCCGGTTCAATTCCGGCCCCGGGCACCATATTCTGCATAGTTTGACATAGTGGGTAACGGCACTAACCGGGGAAAATTGGAGCCTCAGAGGGTGGAGCCTCAGAGGGCCAGACTTTGCTAATTTGATATTTAATCCGCTGCCTCTCCGAGGGTCATCTTCTCGACATTTGGAGTCAACGGGAATATTTTCAGGTCTCACACTCGGGGGGACGTTGTTGATGGGTTCATTTTAGGGTCTCCCCAGTGAACCAGTGAACAACGTTATTTTTTTGAAGGGTTTTTTCCTTCGCGCATGACCTGATGGAAGAGGCTCGATTCCCGCTTGAAAAACCCTTCTGTATGAAAGGTCTCCTTAAGCCCCAGAAACTCATAGTCCAGATGATGGCAGAGTTCATGAAGAAGAATCCTCAGAAACGTCTTGAAGGCGACGACCTGCTCTTTCCTGGCCGTTTTCATCCACAGGGTGATCTGGTCGGATTCTCCCTGCCGGCCGGGTTGATAGAGGCCGTGAAGTTCCTCTCTTGCATTGGAAGGTCTTCTCTCCAGAACCCTGACCTTGAGGGGGCGGGTTTTCAAGGATCCGATGATGCCTGTAACCAGATGCTGTGCCGCCTTCCGGGTCAGGGGGCGGTTTCCAGCAGCGAGGGCCTTTTCAAGGTAGCGGACCAGAGGGTATAATGTTTCATGGTCCGGGATCAGAATGGCAGAGATCCGGTCGCTTTTGAGATAGATGCGCTGTTGTGAGCGGGGAAGCCGTTTGTAGTAATCAAAGGGCAAAACCGTAACCTCCAGGAGCCTTGCTGACGAGAGACGGGGGGAAAGATAGCAGATCGGATGCATTTGCGCAACTGGTTTTGAATATTTAGTGTTTTGAATATTTAGTTGACAGGACTACCTGAGATTTCTATACTTAAAAAACGTGCAATTTGTCTTTATCGGATTATTTGGAAGATTTGAAGAAAGGAGCTGAAACCGTCATGAAACGATTTTATCGCCTCTTCATTTTATGCTCAATCGTCCTTTTGATCGGTGTTCAATCTGCTCGGGCTTCCGGCCCGAAGATCCTTCTGGAAGAGGAAGGGTTTGATTTCGGCACGGCCAAACAGGGGAAAGAGGTGATACACGAGTTCAAGTTCAAGAATACGGGAGATGCCGATCTGGTCATTACCGATCTGAGAACTTCTTGCGGGTGCACGGCCGCAGTGACCTCGGATAAGACCATCCCTCCGAAAAAGCAGGGAACCATCAAGGTGACCTTTAACACCGGCGGGCGGAGCGGCCCGCAGACCAAGACCGTGACGATTGTCTCTAATGACCCGGAAAAGCCCAATGCCGAGGTCAGGCTCACCGGCAAGGTGGATCTTGGCGACCAGCCGCAGGTTCAGGTGGACCCCATGACTCTGGACATCGGCGTGGTGGAACCGGGCGGGTCCACTACTGATGAAATTACCATCACCAACACAGGGACCGCGGACCTGGTCATCGAGGAATATGTGGGACGAAGCGGCGTGTCGGCAGGCGGGGATGACCCGGGCCGGAAAAAGACGATCAAGCCGAAAGAATCCATCAAGGTCAAGGTGGTGGCCGCTCCTGAGAACCGTTCAGGGATCTTTCAGGGGTATCTCCAGGTCAAAAACAATTCCACCCAGAGAATCGTTACGGTTCCCGTTTTCGGATATGTCAGCAACAAGTACATGTTGAAGCCAGAGTATCAAACCAAGGTGCGGGAAAACTAAGAACAAAAGGGGTCGAGGGGCCGAGGGTTTAAGGGGTCAAGTGCAAGGAAGGGATAAACCTTGGGGCGAAAACACTTGAACCCTGGACCCCTTGAATCCTCGAACCCTGCTTAGATTTGGGACGTGTCATGGCATTATTTGATCTGTATCATCGTCGGATTAACTATCTCAGGATCTCGGTGATCGACCGCTGCAATCTTCGCTGCCTTTATTGCATGCCTGAGCAGGGGGTGAGCGTTCTCCCGCATGGAGAGATCCTGACTTATGAAGAAATTGTCAGGGTCGCAGAATACGCCGTTCGAAACGGGATTACGAAGATACGGATCACCGGCGGAGAACCCCTGATCCGAAGAGGCGTGGTGGATCTGGTTAAGCTCTTGTACCGCATCCCGGGCCTGGCGGATATCAGTCTCACCACCAACGGGATTCTGCTCAGGGATTATGCTCGCCCGCTTTTTGAGGCCGGAGTCCGCCGAGTCAATGTCAGTCTTGACACCCTCGATCCCGTGATGTTCAGGAAGATCACTCGCAGGGGCGCGATTGAGGATGTATGGTCCGGGATCCATGCCGCGGAGGCCGCGGGCTTGGCTCCGATTAAACTGAATATGGTGGTCCTGAGGGGGATAAACGACCATGAGATTCCAGCCTTTGTCCGTCTGGCCGTGGAGAAACCTTATCATATCCGGTTCATTGAATTTATGCCGGCCGGCGCCGGTCCCTATCAGATGAATTATTATATGCCGACCGCTGAGATCATCGCCCGGGTGGCGGAATGCGCCGAGATCTCGCCGCTTCCGTCTCATATCAATGACGGCCCGGCCAAGAGATACCGGATTGCCGGGGCGTGCGGTTCCGTGGGCTTCATCAGCCCCATCAGCAGCCATTTTTGCGATACCTGCAACCGCTTGCGGCTGACCGCTGACGGAAGGATCAGAAGCTGTCTCTTCTCCGACCGGGAAATCCATCTCAAGCCGGTTCTCCGGAGCGGGCGCAATGAAAAAGAGATCGATGAGGGCCTCAGCCTTTTGTTTAAAGAGGCCCTGAAAAACAAGCCTGCCGGTCATAAAGTTGATTTCAAAAAGATCCCTCATCTCGATCGTACCATGTCCGGAATCGGGGGATAGCCTGGGCTGGGTCGTTCTGTGCCTGAGATCACGATTCAGGGACATCGCATTCATTACCGTGAGCAAGGGAGCGGCAGGGCCGTTGTTCTGATCCATGGACTGGCAGGCGCATCCGGTTTCTGGCGGGAGACCTTCCTGTCGCTCTCCGGGTACGGGCGGGCGATCGCCCCGGATCTGCTCGGGTTCGGTGATTCGGACAAGCCCGTCATCGCGTATTCCCTGGAAGGCCATGCCGAGATGATTCTCGGCATCAGCGATGCGCTCGGAGTCCGAGAGTTCGACCTGATCGGGCATTCCATGGGCGGAATGATTGCCTTGATCGCCGCTCTTCGGTCTCCGGATCGGATCGGGAAACTGATCCTGATCAATACTCCTGTCTCCGGGAGACGGGCCCTGCACGGCAGGGGCCGGATCGGCGCGACTCCCCTGGGGATTGCGCTTGTCAAGATCGCGCTCAGTATTCCCTGGATCCTGCGGGCTCTCAGAAGAATAAAAAGATACTATTTTGTCCTGGATCCCCTGTTTACGGAAGACGCGGGCAAGGCCCCTTATTCCGTACTGAAGAGCCATGCCGAGGCCGTGCTCGGGACCGATCTGACTCCGCGCCTTCAGGAGGTTTCCGTCCCTGTCCTGATCATGGGGACTCAAGAGGATGGGATCGTCCGGCCTTCGGAATTTTCCCTGACCGCTTCGAAGATTTTAGGGGCGCGTCAGGTCTGGATCAAGGATGCGGGCCACTGCCCGACTCTGGAGAGACCTGTGGAGAGCCATGAGGCCATGATCCGTTTCCTGAAGGGTAACCCTGGAATCCTCGACCCCTTTTTAACCAATAGATGGGAGGAGAATTAAAAAGAATGCAGCCCCACAGACTCCATTTATTCAATAGGCGGGGATCATGAAAGAGCGTGTTGCCGTGATCGGGGCCGGTGCATGGGGGACCGTACTTGCGAATCTTCTGGCTAAGAAAGGGCATCCGGTCTCCCTCTGGGTCTTTGAAGAAGACCTGGCCGAGGAGATCAGAGAGACGCGAATAAACCGGGTCTATCTTCCGGATATCCCTCTTTCAGAGAGGATCCTCCCATCCTCTTCCTGTGAGGAGGTATCCAGGGACTGCCGGATCTTCTTGTTCGTCACCCCGTCCCATGTCATACGCAGGGTCGCCGAATGCTTTCTTCCCTTCATACCGGAGCATTCGGTGGTGCTCAGCGCGGCCAAGGGGATTGAAAACCATACGCTCATGACCGTCTCCGAGATCCTCCCGGAAATCCTGACCCATATCCCTGAAGGGAATTTCGCCTATCTCTCCGGACCGAGTTTTGCCCTGGAGGTGGCCCGGGAACTCCCTACCGCGGTCACTCTCGCGTGCCGGAACAAAGAGGTGGCCCTGGGAATGCAGTCCTTTTTTGCCGCTTCCTATTTCCGCGTCTATATCACCCCGGATGTGATGGGTGTGGAACTGGGAGGGGCCGTCAAGAATGTCATGGCCATTGCCGCCGGCATCAGCGACGGCATCGGCTTCGGTTACGACGCCCGTGCGGCGCTCATTACCCGAGGGCTCATGGAGATGTCCCGCCTGGGCACGGCCATGGGGGCTTCTCCCATGACCTTTATGGGCCTCGCCGGAATGGGAGACCTGGTCCTGACCTGCACCGGGGATCTGAGCAGGAACCGGAGTGTCGGACTCAGACTCGGACAGGGGGAGCCCCTGAAGGAGATTCTTGAAAACGAAAAGACCGTAGCCGAAGGGGTCCGGACCACCCGGTCCGTGCATGACCTTTCAAAAAGGCACAACGTGGAGATGCCGATCACTCACCAGGTCTATCGGATCCTTTATCAAGGGGCGAGTCCCAAGGATGCCGTGCATGAGCTCATGAGCCGGGGTCCGAAGGAGGAGCAGGAGTCTCCCGGCGGCAGACAGGGGGTTGATTGGAAGTCATGACACCAGGCGCGTTCCTGCGTATCTGCATCGGTCTCTTCGGCGGGGTAGGGCTTTTCATCTACGGGATGAAGACCGTGGGCTGGGGACTGCAGAAGGTCGCAGGACGAAGGCTCCGCAATATCCTGGGCACCTTGACCAATACGCCGATCAAAGGGACCGTGATCGGCGCCCTCATGACCGCGACCATCCAGTCTTCGAGCGCCACCACGGTCATGCTGGTCGGGTTCGTCAACGCCTCGCTCATGACCCTGTCACAGGCCATCGGGGTCGTCTACGGCGCCAACATCGGGACCACCTTCACGGTCCAGTTGATTGCCTTTAATGTCTCGAATTATTCCCTCCTGCTCGTCGGGATCGGGGTGATGCTCCTGGTCTTCAAGCGGAACCGGATCGTACAGTATCTGGGGCAGTCCCTCCTCGGTTTCGGTCTGATCTTCCTGGGGATCAAGGTCCTGATGGATTCCACCGAACCGCTCCGTTCCTACCCCTTATTTCTGAACAGCCTGGTCTCCATGGAGGCCTATCCGATCGTCGCCATCGCCATATCCGCCGTTTTCACCGGCATCATTCATAGCAGCGCCGCCGCCATCGGGATCTCCATGGTCCTGGCCAGCCAGGGGATGATGGACCTCCCCGCGGCCATTCCCATTCTTCTCGGGGCGGACATCGGCACGTGCAGCACGGCGATCCTCTCCAGTCTCGGATCATCCCGTGAGGGGAAGCGTGTGGCCGTGGCCCATCTCCTTTTTAATCTGATCGGCGCCCTCCTGGTCTATCCCTTCATGGATCTTTTCCGTGAGGCGATCCTTTGGATGTCCGATCCTTTTGCCGCGGGCATTTCCAGGCAGATCGCCAACGGGCATATGCTCTTCAAGGTGCTGAACACCATGATCTTTCTCCCCTTTACCGTCCCCTTCCGAAAAATAATCACCTTTATGATCCCCATCGTTCCTGAACTGGAACGGACCTTTGAGGTCCGTTATCTGGACGAGCAGGTCCTGGATACGCCTGAGATCGCCCTGGGGCAGGCCGGCAAGGAGGCGGAGAGGATGGGAAATCGTGTCCTGGAGATGTTCAGGCAGACGATCCTTGTCTTTCAGAACGGCGACGACTTTCTCCGGGAAGAGATCAAGAAGATGGATAATGAAATTGACTATCTGGATGATGCCATCACGCGGTATTTGATTTCCGTTGCACAGGGGTCCCTGACCGAAGACCAGTCCAGACGGGAGATCTCTCTCCTGAATATTGTGGATAACTTAGAGCATGTCGGGGACCTGATCGACAAGAGTCTGATGGAACTCGCCAGAAAGAAAATTGATTTCGGCCTGCATTTTTCCAGCGGGGGGGAACAGGATATCATTCTGATGCATGGACAGATCTACGCAAATCTTCAGAAGGTGGTGAGCGCCTTTGTTCACTGGAACGCGGAGCAAGCCAAGGAGGTGCTTCATCAGTTTCCCAGAATCGACAAACTGGAGTCGGATCTCAGAAAAGCCCATATCCAGAGACTCCATAACGGACTTCAGGAGACCATTGATACCAGCTCGATTCACCTGGATGTCATCAGCAGCCTCAAACAGATCAATACCCATGCGGAAAGCATTGCTAAAGAGGTTGCAGGGGAAAACTGACGGATCGGCTGTCCGGTTCAATAAGGAGAAAGCATGGATCAGGAAAAGTTGAAAAAGCTCCTCCAGGAAATCCAGAAGGGAAGGACGACCATAGCCCAGGGGATGCGGAGGCTCAGGGATCTCCCTTATGAGGGTCTGGGGTTTGCGCACATCGACCACCACCGCAGCCTCCGGCAGGGGGCCCCGGAGGTGATCTTCTGCGAGGGAAAGACCGCCGGGCAGGTTCAGGCCATCGTGGAGAGGATGCTTTCCAAGGAGTATGATATCCTGGCCACCCGGGCAGCCCCCGATCTCTACAGGAAGATCAAACGGATGGATTCCCGTGCGGTCTATCATGAGCGGTCGCGTGCCGTCGTCATCCAGTTGAAGAAGAAAACGCCGACCCGGGGAAAGATCCTGATCCTCTCGGCCGGGACCTCGGATATCCCCGTGGCCGAGGAGGCGGCGGTGACCGCTGAGGTTCTGGGGAGCCGGGTCGAGACCCTCTACGACGTGGGCGTCTCCGGGATCCACCGGCTCTTTGACCAGAAGGAGAAGATCCTGGAGGCCAGGGTCCTCGTGGTCGTGGCCGGGATGGAAGGGGCGCTGGCCAGCGTGGTGGGGGGGCTGGTGGACAAGCCCGTGATCGCCGTTCCCACGAGCGTGGGGTATGGCGCGAGCTTCGGCGGCATTGCAGCCTTGCTGTCGATGCTCAACTCCTGCGCCTCGGGCCTGGCCACCGTGAACATCGACAACGGCTTCGGCGCCGGCGCCATGGCCCACCGGATCAATGTCCTCGGGGAAGTGAATGAAGATAAAGGATGATGGACTCGTAAAAATTCCCCAAGATGGGCGGCATAGCAAAAGCTCATATAGCTTAATGGCCCTATTCGTAAATACGATGGCATTCGAGTGCCGTAGGGCGGGCTCATCGGCGTTCCGCTCCTTGCGGTGTACCAGAGGGGTACGCCTCAGTCGCGCGCGGGGATGCGCCCGCCCTACGACCCTCTACCGGTAAACCGAGTACAAGTCGGTACGTCACCCTATTTACGAACAGGACCGCTTAGCGCGCAAATTCTGAGAATCCTCAGGGGTTTTTGAAAGAGAGGGAGGGGAAAAGAAAAGATGCTTCGTGTCTTTAACACCTTGGGCGACACCAAGGAGGAATTTGTCCCGATCCGTCCGGGGAAAGTGGGGATGTATGCCTGCGGGGTGACGGTTTACGATCACAGCCATATCGGACATGCCCGAGGGGCGGTGGTCTTCGATATGATCCGCCGCTACCTGACCTTCAAAGGGTGGAAGGTGACGTATGTCCGGAATTTTACGGACGTGGACGACAAGATCATCAACCGGGCCAGGGAACAGGGGGTATCTTGGGAGGAGATCGCCGAGCGTTATATCCTGGAATATCAGAAGGATATGGAAGCCCTGGGCGTGGAGCGGGCGGATCTTGAACCCAAAGCCACGGATCACATCAAGGAGATCGTGGACCTGACCCGGCGTCTGATGGAAAAAGGCTATGCCTATGAGTCCGGCGGGGATGTCCTTTTTTCCGTGGACCGCTTCGAGGGATACGGGAAACTCTCCGGGAGGAAGCTCGAAGACCTCCTGGCGGGCGCCCGGGTGGAAGTGGATGAGAAGAAGAAAAACCCTCTGGATTTCGTGCTCTGGAAGGCATCCAAGCCTGGGGAGCCCACATGGGAGAGCCCGTGGGGACCGGGGCGTCCGGGGTGGCATATTGAGTGCTCGGCCATGAATCTTGCCCTGCTGGGGGAGACCATCGACATCCACGGCGGCGGCAAAGACCTGATCTTCCCGCATCACGAGAATGAAATCGCCCAGAGCGAGGCGGCCACGGGGAGGCCTTTTGTCCATTACTGGCTCCACAACGGGTTTGTCAACATCAATCAGGAGAAGATGTCCAAGTCCTTGGGGAATTTCTTTACGATTAAAGAGGTGCTTGCACGGTTTACACCCGAAGCCGTTCGGTTTTTTCTTCTTTCCACACATTACCGGAGCCCCATTGATTTCTCGGACCAGAACCTCGAGGATGCGGAACGGGCCCGGCGCAGGGTCTATCATCTCCTCTATGAGGTGGAGAGGCGCATGGGAAGAGAGGCGAAGCCTATCGCATCGGATCAGGCCGAAGGGTATCCGTCAGTTGCCGCTCAGGTTCACAAGATGATTCCCCGTTTTGAAGAGGCCATGGATGATGATTTTAATACGGCCCGGGCCATAGGGAGCATTTTTGAGGCGGTTCGGACACTGAATGGATTCCTGAATGACATCGGCCTGGACAGGGATCAAGCGGTTGTATCGATCCTGAAAAGTTTTCAGGATCATATCAAAGTCATCGGATCCGTCCTGGGCCTCTTTCAGGAGAGGCCGGAACAGGTCCTGAAGGGGACGGAGGACCGGCCGGCCCAGGATCTCGAAGAGATCCGGAAGAAAATCGCCCTGAGATCTGAGGCAAGAAAGCGCAAGGACTGGGCCGAGGCCGACCGGATTCGTAAAGAGCTTGCCGATCAAGGCGTCATTTTGAAAGATCTCCCTGACGGGTCCATGGACTGGGAGTGGAATCGTTAGATGTCGGACTATATTTATGGCATTCATCCTGTGGAAGAGGTCCTCTGCTCGCGGGGCCGGTCTGTCGAGCGGATCTGGATCCAGCGCGGGGCAAAGAATCCAAGGCTGCAGAAGATCATTCATGCAGCAAAGAAAAACCAAATTGAACTCTGTTTCGAGGAGAAGAGCCGCATGGATGAACGGGTCCAGGCGGGACACCACCAGGGAGTAGTTGCCCTATGCAGCAAAAAAGACACATATTCGCTAAATGATCTGTTAAATATCCCTTTAAGGGAAGGAGAAGACCCGTTTTTTCTGATTCTGGATCATGTGGAGGACCCCGGTAATCTGGGGGCCGTGATCCGGTCAGCTGCGGCCGCCGGAGTCCATGGGGTTATTGTGCAGAACCGGGGGACGGCTCCTCTCGGAGCGGTGGCCTTCAAACGGTCTGCCGGGGCCCTTGAGAAAGTTCCCGTGGCCAGGGTCACAAACCTGGTGAGGGCCATGGAGTCCTTGAAAAACAAAGGGATATGGATGATCGGGGCCTGCGCCCAGTCCAGGGAATGCTATATGGATATGGATTTTTCCGGCCCCATTGCCTTGGTTATAGGCGGCGAGAGGGGCCTTCGCAGGCTGGTTGAAGAGACCTGTGACCGGATGGTTTCGATCCCCATGAAAGGGGGGGCGGAATCCTTGAATCTTTCGGTTGCGGCGTCCCTGCTCCTGTATGAGGTCGTGCGCAAAAGGCGCGGGAAACAAAAATAAATGATGAAAAGTAATTTTTTACTTGAAATTATAAATAAAATAATCTATTTTAACATTTTACTTTTGATGCACTTCGGATCTGTCCATATCATCAGACAGTTCTGATTTCTATTTCATTTCCATCGGTTGAGGAAAATCTCTTCGCCGATGTAGCTCAATCGGTAGAGCAACTGATTTGTAATCAGTAGGTTGTCGGTTCGATTCCGGCCATCGGCTCCATGCATTGAAGAAGTAGAGAGCATCTTGGAATCGGGATTGGGAGAGCAGGCTGACGGCTTCCATCATGGATGAGGGGCTTGTTTTTTTGGGGAGGTTCCCGAGCGGCCAAAGGGAACAGACTGTAAATCTGTCGGCGAAGCCTACGGAGGTTCGAATCCTCCCCTCCCCACCACCGGTTTCGCGGAGCGAAACCGGAATTTCAAATTTCAAATTTGAAATGGGAAAAGGGAGGGCTCACTCAGGCTGTCGAGGGTCTGGTTTTCCTGCCTTGAGTTTCATTTCAAATCTCAAATTTCAAATTTGAGATTTTCGAGGGTGCGGGAGTAGCTCAGGGGTAGAGCGTCAGCCTTCCAAGCTGAGGGTCGCGGGTTCGAATCCCGTCTCCCGCTCCATGGATAATTTCAAATCTCAAATTTCAAATTTGAGATTCTTTGCGGAGCGCCCACGTAGCTCAGTCGGTAGAGCGCATCCTTGGTAAGGATGAGGTTCACCGGTTCGATCCCGGTCGTGGGCTCCAGATACAGTGAATTTGAAATTCGTTTCTCAGAAAAGGAGGGAGATCCATGGCGAAGGCTAAATTTGAACGGACGAAGCCTCATGTGAACATTGGGACCATCGGT
>MNYV01000083.1 GCA_001873285.1 Nitrospirae bacterium CG2_30_53_67 | reverse complement strand
CCAAAGGGGTCGGGTTTTTATATGTTCGTACGGGCACGAGCCTCTCCCCACTGCTTTTAGGCGGAGGGCAGGAACGAGGGCTCCGTTCTGGTACCGAAAACCTTCCTGGCATCGCCGGACTGGCCAAGGCCCTTGAGACCGCTAAGACGGGAATTCAAAAAGAGGCGGTTGATCTCGCAAAACTCCGGGACTCCCTGTGGGATGCGCTTTTCCATTCCCTGGACGGCC
Organism: Nitrospirae bacterium CG2_30_53_67; assembly: GCA_001873285.1. Classification (NCBI taxonomy): domain Bacteria; kingdom Pseudomonadati; phylum Nitrospirota; species Nitrospirae bacterium CG2_30_53_67. Next base: position 41,117 of record MNYV01000083.1, on the reverse strand, counting down.
TTCACCTCAACGGACATGCGACGTCAAGGCTTCCCGGCACACTGAACCTCTCGATCGATGGGGTTAAAAGTTCGGATCTGATTCCCTTGCTGAATCAAAAGGGGATCTTTGTCTCGGCGTCGGCCGCCTGTACCACGTCAAGCATCCGCCCCTCTCATGTGCTTTCGGCCATGGGTGTTTCGCTTCGCCACGCCGCGGGGACGCTGAGAATATCCCTTGGCCGCTCAACCCGGGAAGAGGATCTCCCCTATATCGTGAATGCCCTATCTTCCTCTGTAAACCAGTTGCGAAGGAGCCGAACATGATCGTGATTCCGGCCATTGACCTCAAGAACGGTAAATGTGTCCGCCTGGTCCAGGGGAACATGGATCAGGAGACGGTTTATTCGGACAACCCTTTACAGATGGCCAGGCGCTGGGAGAAGCTCGGCGCCGAGCTTCTGCATCTGGTGGACCTCGACGGAGCGGTTGAAGGGACGCCTAAAAATCTGGATCTGATCCAGGAAATGGTCAAGGGGCTTTTCATGCCGGTCGAGGTGGGAGGGGGCATCCGCAGCCTGGAGACGATCGACTCTTATATCCGTGCGGGCGCCATGCGTGTGGTGATCGGAACACGCGCCGTGGAAGATCCTGATTTTCTCACCGAGGCCTGCCGGAGATTTCCCGGAAAGATCCTCGCAGGCATCGATGCCAGGAACGGATACGTGGCCGTACACGGATGGACAAAGGTCACCGAACGGCCGGCCACGGATCTTGCCCGAGAGATCCAGGGACAGGGGGTCTCAGCCGTGATTTTTACGGACATTCATCGTGACGGGATGCAGACCGGCCCGAACATCGAAAGCACCCGGGCCCTCGCCGAGTCCATTTCCATCCCGGTCATCGCCTCCGGGGGGATCTCCTCTCTTGAGGACGTCCGGGCCTTAATGCGGATTGAGCCCTGCGGGGTCATCGGCGCCATTACAGGAAGGGCGCTCTACACCGGCGCTCTGGATTTGAGAGAGGCCATGGCCTTGACCAAGAGAGGAGGATAGACCCGTGCTGGCTAAACGCATCATCCCATGTCTCGATGTCAAAGAGGGCCGGGTGGTCAAGGGAATCAAATTCTTAGGCCTTAAGGACGCGGGAGATCCTGTGGAAACAGCCCGCCTGTATGACAAACAGGGGGCCGACGAGCTGGCGTTCCTCGACATCACGGCCTCCCATGAAAAAAGGGGGATCATCCTCGACGTGGTCGCGCGTACCGCCGAGGAGGTCTTTATGCCGTTAACCGTAGGCGGCGGAATCTCAACGCTGGATCATATCCGAGCGCTTTTAAACGCCGGGGCCGACAAGGTCTCGATCAATACAGCCGCTGTAAAACGTCCGGAATTCATCCGCGAGGCCTCCAAGCGTTTCGGCAGTCAATGTATCGTCGTGGCCATTGATGCCAAGAGGGTTACGGATACTCCTGCGGCATGGGAGATCTACACCCACGGCGGGAGAAATCCCACGGGAATCGATGCCCTGGAGTGGGCAGGCAAGATGGAGGCCATGGGGGCCGGGGAATTCCTGGTCACCAGTATGGACCGGGACGGGACAAGAGACGGATACGATAATGAACTGAACCGGGCCATCGCAGAGAGGACCGGAATCCCGCTCATCGCTTCGGGCGGAGTGGGCGCCCTTGAGCATCTCTACGACGGAATCAAAGAGGGGATGGCCGATGCCGTACTCGCCGCTTCGATCTTTCATTACCGTGAATATACAGTAAGAGCGGTCAAGGAATATCTTCGATCCCGGGGGGTTGCAGTAAGACTTTGAAGAGGATCCATCCCTGACCGACGAGTCTAAGTGGTCCTGTTCGTAAATATGGTGACGTACCGAGAGGGTCGTAGGGCGGTCTCATCAAGGCGCGCGACTCAGCGCGTACCCCTCTGGTACGCCGCAAGGAGCGGAACTTTGATCCGACCGCCCTACGACCCTCGAATGCCACCGTATTTACGAATAGGGCCACTAAGGGAGTCTTCAACCATCATCCCGTCAAAGCGGAGGCATCCATGAAATACCGTTTGTGGCTGATCCTGTTCCTGTTGATCATGATTGCGGCCTGCTGCCTGAAACCGAACGTTCCCTGTATCCCGATCTTGTAACCTGCCGGATTCTTCAGACAGGAAACCATCTTGTCTCCCTGGGGAGGGGTTGGTCTGTTCGGGCCTGCATGCAAAATGAGCAGGCGTACGGCTTCATCCTGCCTAAAAAAAAACATGATTTCACTTGCAAACAGAAAACATTATGGTATATTAATGAAAATAATTACAAAGAACTACCCTTCAATTTAAAACTTCAGGGCGGTGTTTTAAATTTCAAGAACATCTGCCTTGTAAAAAAACGCTATGTTTTTCATTACTTGGGCTAAGAGGCCCTCTTGGGTTTTTAGATACGGCATGCAGCATGGATCCATCAGGCATCTTTCCACTGCGGGACGCAGGAACCATGATTCAGGACGAAAAAAACATCTCTCTGGTACTCAATGGTTTATATGGAAGAGAACCGATTCTCAGACAAACCGTTGCACTCTGCCAAAGGAGGGGTCGACATGGGGAATACCATTCTTTTCGTGGACGATGAAGCGGTCATCTTAAAAGCCCTGCAGGCGGTTTTTTCTCGAGAAGGATTCCAGACCCTCACCGCCTTAAGCGGTGAGGATGCCATCAAGATCCTTTCCCGGGAAGATGTGGATGTCGTAGTTTCCGATGAAAGGATGCCCGGCATATCCGGGATAGAACTCCTTTCCATGGTCAAGGAGAAATACCCTGATAAAATCCGCATTGTCCTGACCGCTTACGCCGAACTGAACACCATCCTCTCGGCCATCAACCAAGTGGAGGCACACCGGTTGATCATCAAACCTTATAAAAATGAGGACTTTGTACAAACCGTAAGAACCCTGCTGGAAAGAAAAAAAACCTGCCAGGAAAAAGAAAATGCCTTAAAGCGCGCTGAACGCGAGGCGGCTTTTGCCTTCCAGGCCGCCAAAATCATGTGCAACAGGCAATTATCCGAGCATGAAAAATACACTCAAATCGTCGACATCCTTAAAAACTATATCCGCGCCTCAACCCTTTCCCTGATGCTTCTCAATCCCGAGAGAAACGAGATCGTGGTCAAGGCCGCGACCAATAAAAAAATTGTCGGCTTAAGGCGCCCCCTCAGCGACCATTCCATCTCTTCATGGGTCGCTCGAGAGGGGCGGGCTTATCTATGCAATGGAACCGTTGATCAGGATCAACCATCGGCTTTTGTCCCGCACGACCAGACCTTGACGCGTTATCAAACCAAGGCCTTTCTTTGTATTCCGGTAAAAGATGATACCAGGACCGTCGGCGTCTTTAACGTCACAGACCATGAGGAAGGAACCATCTCATCTTCTACGGAAAAAACCGTGTCCCACCTGATGAGATGGGTCGGCGCGATGATCCAGACTGCAAGTTCGAGTGGATCTGGTTGAGAGGTCCTGTTCAGGAAAGTCCGGCGGTCTCTTCTGCTGAGAGGCTTGAGGTAATGGAGGAGATGAACCGGTTTTTATTCTTGTCGTAATTTGCCAGGTTTAAAATCCTCTGTGTTTCGATCTGGTTCCCCTCTTGATCATAAAGGATTCTGACCTTAGGCCGGAGGGCGTTCCTTGGATGGATCTCGTGAACCACTCCGATCTCACCGGTATCGAGTCTGACATAGTCCCCTACAGGGTAGAGGTTGGATATCCTGGCAAATACGTTAAACAGGAAAGGATCGATCTGCATCACAGACATCCTCCGCAGGGTCTCTTCTTTAGAGACTTCGGTCCTGTAGGCCCGGTTCGTTCGGAGGGCATCAAAAATATCCGCTATGGAAGTCATTCTTGAATACAGGTGGGGACTGCCCTCTTTGTGAATAAGTGGATATCCGCCACCTCCGTTATACCACATATGATGTTCAAAGGCCACAATGGGGACCATATCCGGCATCCCCGGGACCTTCATCAGCATGCCGGCGCCATGGACCGGATGTTCCTTGATGACGGCAAACTCTTCATCCGTGAGTTCTCCTTCTTTCTGCAGGATCTCCAGGGGAATCAAAAGCTTGCCGGTATCGTGAAGCAGGGCGGCCAATCCTAATTCTCTGAGCTGCTGCGGTGTAAAGCCGAGGATCCGGCCCATGGCCAGGGTCAAGGTGGATACATTTAAAATATGCGTATAGGTATATTCGTCGTGCTTTTTTATCCGGGCGACAATCGGGACAGCATCATCCTCCAAGATCATTCCGCTCAGAATATTCTCAATGATCTCCTTGGCCAGATCGAACTCGATCAGATTCTTCTCTCGAGCCTGTGAAACCAGCGCCTGGGAGGATGCCAGGAACTCTTTAACCACGCTGACCCCGTCGAGGTCAAGGCAGGCGCCGCTTTGACCAAAATCCGCAACCGATGCCTCAAATTTGAACCTGCCCGACAGGATATGGGGCCATTCCCCCTGCCGGAGCCGGTTCTCCGGGCGTTTATCCTGCTCTTTCTCCTTGCCGGCAGAAAACACTGAAAAGAATTGAATGATTTCATGTTCATCAACACCGGAGAGAAAAACGATCTTTTCAATCCCCCGTTCCTGCACCAGCCGGTTCAGCCCCGGTATGGAACCTTCTATGTGGCGCAGTTGTTTTCCAAGGACCATCAGGTCGTTTCCCAAAAAACCCACGGTCACCCGGTCGGTCTCGGAAAGCAGCTCCCTCAGAATCTCAAGCAGCCTATGGGTTCCATCCTTAATCAGGGGATGGTTGGACGGATACAGGGTGAAGGAACGGCAGAGCGAGGAGAAGGCCTTCCCGAGATTCTCCGCAGGCTCTGAAGAAAAAGGGCTCTGCCCGGCTGCCTTTTGAGAGGCATCGACGCCTGCATCCTGTATGGTCATGGTTTTAGCCGTCGAGCTCATGTCAACCCTTTCAGGACCTGACAGCATATCTCTTGAACCCTTTTGTCCCTGTCCTCAAGCCCATCCTGCAGGACCTTTCTCGATTTCGGTGTGCCGATCCGCTTGAGCGCCTGTGCCGCGATGGTCCGAAGACGGGGTTCTGCCAGGTTATTCCGATTCAGGAGGATCTTGCGGATAGGATGAACCGCACGGTCACTCCCAAAAGACGATAGGGTATAAATAACCTCACGCTGGATCCTATAGTCCCTGCTGTATAAAAGCGGCACGAGATCCTCGATGCGGGAGGGATCCCCTATCTTGCCGAGAATCATGACCAGGTTGCGCACCAGAAACCAGCGGTCGTCACTTAAGGATGGAATAATGGCCGGAAGGGCATCCTGTCCGATATCAACAAGGAGGAGGGAAAGCCTTTTCCTTCCTGCAATACTGCGCTCTTCTCCAAGCTGTCGAACTAAAAAAACCGGCAGTCCCTGTCTGCAGTAGGAAAATATTTTTTTCAGCATCGAGAGATCATCACTCCCCATGTTCCCGATCTCGCGAATCAGGGGGGCGATCCAAGCGCTTTCTTCGTCTAAAGCAAGCGCTGCATCCATCTTTTTCTTTTTTAAAGGGGGAATCTGAACACCCTGATGAAAAACGGATTCAAGGGTCTTTAAAATCTGCTTCATATCCCGTTTTCGGGCGTATTCAGAAAGACAAGACCGAAGTTCGGCGAGGGGGCCGTCTATCAGGTCCTCGCGGGTCTCTTCTAAAATAAGGTCACAGAGCATCTCTCTTCGGATTTGTTTAAGAACGCCCGGATGGAGCGATGACTGAACCTCATGCAGATAGTCCATGCCGATGCTCTCCCTCAGGTCTTCAAGATGATACGCATGAAGATGATCGAGGACCTGATGATATTCATGCGACATGAATTGATCTTCCGATCCGGAAAGAATAAATTTTCTGATTTGTTCCCAGACCTCCGGGGAATAGACGGCAGAGGATTTCTTTTTGGCGTATTGATCGGCAATGCTTAGAAGGGACCCTTCTCTGGTTTTGTCTTTCAAAACATTTTGAAAGGTCGTGGAAATTCTGTTGTCTATCTTTCCTTTAAGGACCACTGCGCCGGCCAGGACATGGAGAAGCATCTCATCCGAATAATTCACCAAGGCCTCCTCCATGCCGCCGTTTGAACCTGAAGATGCAGGTTCTCCGGAAAGGGCCAGGCCGGCAAGGTTCTTTGAGAAGGTCTCCTGTTCTGAAGAAGGCAGTCTGCTGAATATCTCTTGTTGAATTTTAGACATGGTTTTCGAGATGTCGGGGGTCCCTTCCGCAGATGAACCTTCAAGGCTTTTCTGGATCCGGGTTCGAAATATCCTGTATTGGGAAGGATCTTGAAAGGATCCCGCCATTTTTCTTAGTGCGCCTTCATTGACTTCTTGCCCCTGTCTTATCAGGGCCATCCAGAGATCCGTGTGACTCTGATCGGGCGCTGCCGAGGGTTCCTGTTCCAATATCTTCCGGTAATCGACCATGGTCAGAGAAATTTTAGAGATGCCGGCCTCCTGCAAGGACTCCCGAATGCTCTGATCTCCTGAAATGGCCTGCTGTGCCCTGGACAAACACCTTAAAAACAGACCCAGGTCGTTCTGCGTGAGGCCGGAATCTATCTTGACGGTCAGGATCCCTTGCTGATGAAGCCTTCCGGCAAGATCCGTATCAAGCCGGTGTTCCTTTTCATCTTCCGTAAAGACGATGAGTTCCTCCTCGGAGACCCCGAAATAAACAGAACCTCGATCCTTTAAAAGGTCTTCTATTTTTTTATACGTTCGCTCGAGTGCCGGACCTCTTGCCGGATGCCCCTTCGGATAAAGGGCAAATATCCTCAGACAGGCGGAGGTCTCCCTTAAAAATCCCTGAATCTCATCAAGATACAACTGTTCATTCATGGTCGGTTTGTACACAGCGGATCTCTCCTGTTATTTAAAATTATAACATCCCTTCTTTGTTTTGTGCATTTTTTTACCGGGCTGCAAAAATCAACTTCATGATGAAATCTCCTTCACAAAGAAAGATATTGTGATCAAAAGAAAAATATGATACGTTTTGATTCCAAATGGCCTTTTAGGAGAGACATTTAGACCAGACGTCTTGCGATATCCATTGACTTATCTCTTATGGGAAAATTAAGCATTTTTTTATGAACCGAGAAAAAGAAAAGAGACGAACGCCTCGAGCTCCGGTTTCGATCCGGATTGATTATTCCACTGTTGAACAGTTTTTATGGAACTTTGCCGGCAACATCAACGAAGGCGGCCTATTTTTAGAATCCAGCAACCCTCTGGATATCGGCACCGTCGTTCAATTAAAATTTCATCTCCCCAACCTGGATTTACCCATTGAGACCACAGGCGAGGTGGTGTGGGTAGGAAAGAACCGGGAACAGGCCTTTGGAGAAGAGGCGGGTACAGAGAAGGAGGGGATGGGAATCCAGTTCAAAGACCTTGATGAGTCTTCCAAGGCCGCCATAAATCTCCTGGTCAAAGAACTCCGAAAAAAGTGACTCCCGTTTCTTAAAAAAATTCTTGTCCGATCTTTGTATTTCCGGCGCCACCCCGTGGAAATAACGCGCTTGGGGATGGCGCCGGAAAAATTCTTATCTTCTTCGTCTTGCAGCCAGCCAGACTATGAGCCCGGATCCGAACAGAACCACGGATGACGGTTCGGGAACAGCCGCCATATTTGGCGCCCCAGGTGTCCCGTAATTTCCAACCCCGTAGGTTATTCCGATGTCTCGGGCGCTGATCCAATTGGCCCCATCATGGTTATCTCCGATACCGGTAAAGCAGATGGATGCGCCGGTATCTGAGGGGAACCCTGTACCGGGTCCGTATGTGACACTGTTGATTGGAACACCGTTCGGATCCAGGATGGAGAGGGTATCTCCTGAATTGCCGAGACTGAAACTAACCGTATAATCCACGGGCACGCCTCCATTGCTACTGAGGTCGTTGTTTCGCCCAAACACAAGGTAACCTCCTGATCCGATCGCCAGGGGCGCAGTAATTATTTTTGAAGCTCCGCCATCGTCAATGAAATATCCCTGGAGATCAAGAGCGGCGCCGGAATTGAACACCTCAAACCATTCGCCGGAGGTATCCGATACAATCGATGGATCATACATAATTTCATTAATGATAAGGTCTGCGGAGGCAGGATAAATCCGGACCAGCAGCAAGCAAAACACAAGCGCACAGATCTGTCTTTTCAGAGAACCGTTCATAAGCATACTCCTCTTTGTTGGTTAAATTGGATGGATTACGCCCTATTGCGTCTTTGTATTCCCTTCTCCGGTGATCCTCGGGAACAAGGCAGGCAGATTCATTTTAGAAGGAGGAATGCAAGAAGATTATGCAATGTCATGAGAAGGATATTTCAGGAGATTCTAAAACAGAAAACAGGAAGAACAAAAACCTTGATCACCTCCTTTCTGAATGATCTTGATGCCGGCAACGTCCTTAATGGGTATAGTAACCAATTGTATTAAAAGGTCGCGAGATTTTTTCAACTTTTTTTCCTGACCGACTCCTGTAAAAGTCCCTTGAGAATTTTGAAATGATGGATCTCCGGATTCAATGCGCTCGAAGGTTTTTGAAGAAGTCGAGCATACTCATTTAACATGCGCTCGGCCATATTGGAAGACGAAAGCTCTTCGGCGTTTTTTAAGGCGGCCTTGGAAAAAGCGGCCCGTTTCTCCGGCGAAGAGAGAAGAAGAAGGATCTTTTCAGAAAACGCATCTGAATCCTCTGCCGCTAAAAATCCGTTCACGCCGTCTTCGACGATATCTCGAACGCCGGGGGCATCCACAGCCACTACCGGCGTTCCCGCCGCCATGGATTCCAGAAGCACGAGTCCCTGGGTTTCCGTTAAAGAGGAAAAAACAAAGAGGTCGCCTCCTGCATAGGCTTTGACCAATTCTTCAGGATTCATCTTTCCGTGAAAGATGACCCGATGGAGGATCCCAAACTGATCGGCTGCTTTTCTCAAATCTGTCTCAAGATCCCCAAGGCCTGCAATAAAAAAAATGAGGTTTTTGCGAATCCTCATGGCTTTGGCCACAGACTTGAAAAGAAACTCGAGATTTTTTTCTTTGGCCAACCGCCCGATATGGACCAGGATCATGTCATCCTCTTTTATGCCGAAGGTTTCTCTCAGCCATTGCCTGTCCGGATTCCGATACAAAGAAAGATCTATGCCCGTAGGAATGACCTCGATCCTTGTCTTGACCTCCCTGGAGATGAGCATCGTCCGGATATCATCACTCGGGGCCACAATGAGATCGCAGAGATTACAGAAAGAGGTGCATACATTGATGATCCATCGTTTGACCAGATCCGCGTCTATAGGGGCATAGTGAGAATACATTTCATACTGGGTGTGATAGGTCAGAACGATAGGGATCCCCCGATTCTTTCCCAGATGCATCCCCATCTCGCCTAAAAAAAAGGGATGCTGGACATGGACCAGATCCGGATTGAACTTTTCAAATATGGAGCGGACCTTGAAAGAAAAGGGAAGGGGAAGGGAAAAGTCCGTCTGGTTGAACCGGGGAATAGCGGCTACGCGGGTGATCCACGGCTCCTGATCTTTGTGCCCCTCAAAACTTGGGGCAAAGATATGGACCTGATGACCTCGGCCTATATACTCCCGGACAAAGGTCTCGATCGATCGGGTCACCCCCCCCACAAAAGGCCTGAACGTGTTTGTAAAGATGGCTATCTTCATGGTTTTTTCCCAACGCCTGCTGTTTTGACCTGCACCTTATGGGTCTTTGAAGAAAGAAAGAGCACATTTCCCCGAATTTCAACGGGGCCGGCATCCCCTTCGGCCCTTTGGATCTCAAATGGAAAATTCCATTCAAAACAGGCAGGGGCTTTCCGGAACCTCTCCTGAATCTCCAGAGAAACATCTCCACCGTGGAATTCGATCCTGAAATCCATGGGTCCAAAATAGGTTGGCGCCTGTTCCACCTGAATCACGGCGCCTTTCCAGGTCCATTCCCGTGGAAGGATGGGGGTCAAGACGATCCGGTCATCCTCTTCAAACAATAGAAGGTTTCGAATAAGAAGCAGCATTTCGGCAGCGGCCCAGCCGTGATGCCCGTCTCCCATGCACCCTCCCCCGGTCAGGGGATGGACCGCCTCGGGCCAGGTGAAGGTCGTGGTGGCGATCTTTAAAAGATAATCAATCAGAGGCCAGGCCTCCCGGCTCCTCCGGTAGATATAACATTGGGCGATCTGCGCCGTCAAATAGGGGTTCACACCCGAGTGGATCATATTCTGAAAAAAGCCGTCCTCAAAAAAGCTGTGCTGACGCAGATAATCCACCGTATTGACGATCCACTCGTCATCCGGTTTTAATAAACGGAGGGGATAAAGGGCCGATATGGATCCGATGGCGCCTGCATCCATTCTGCGATACGGAGAGGCCGGAAGGGTCTTTTTCCCGATCCGGTTCTCAACCATTTTCAATGACCTTTGTAAATCCTGCCAGAAATCCATGTAGATCTTTTTAAAAACCTCATGGTCTTTGTCTTCACCGAGAACGCGGGAGGCCTCCATACCGTCCCGGATTCCGGCTAAAGACCAGAAGTCGTCCCAGTAAAAATAATCATTGGGGCCCAAATGCTCTGCAGAAAACCCTGCAGGAAGCAATCCCTGTTCAGGCCCTGTTTTTTTATGAGTCTTCCTGCGCTTTCGTTTGATCCAAAAAATCCCTCTTCGAAGAGACGGATAGACGTCCCGGATCAGCTCTTGGTCCCCATAGAGTCTATAATGCTCCCATATCGTCCAGATGGCCTCGCCATTCCCGTCCCATTCACCATTTTGAGACATAAAGAACCCGTCCACTCTCTGCCGGCCGGGATAGGTTGCGAGTTTTTGCCGCGCGGCATCCCCGTAACCAAGTTTGTCCAGGGCATGGATCATAAATGCGGCGTCTCTGAACCAGAAGCGATGATAGGTTAAGGGTCCCGGCGTGATCTCATCCCCGTCATCAAAGAGGTGGAGGAAGCATTTATTGGCCTTAAAACATTCTTCAATCTTTGAGTCTGGAATGGAGATACACATGCCTCTTGATAAAATATTTTTCCACTTAAGGATGTTTTCATTTTTATTTTTTTTCGTATCGACTTTCTGAAGGACTTGCATCAGCTCTTGCGAATATCTAACCGGTTTTGTCGTACATATCGTCGAATATTCCTTTATCTCTCCTGGGTTCAACGAAAAAGAGTATTCGGACAGGGCCGTCGCCATGCCGGCTTCACATTCCAGGGATCGGCATAACTCGATGTCTGGGAGGACAATGGATACATCTCCCACCCTCTGATCCGAGCAGGTCACCCGATCGGGTTTCTGTTGCAAAACCTGCGCCATGGCATGGTTGACCTCCCATAGCCCCTCGTCATGGTATTGAAGGCGCCGAATCAGACTCAGCCCTTCCGGATTATAAGGCCGAATAGACCAGTAGGCCTTGACATCAGCCCGTTCGTTTAAGATGTTCTGGATCCGGATCTTTTCTATGAGGACCTCTTCCCCATGGATGAGATCCCCCCATGCCTCAAAACGGACACGAAGACCCTCCTCGGTAAACGTCGTGATCACGATGGGCAATGCCTCCCGAAGAGACTGCTTCACATGACCCAGACGGGATGGAGCGATCAGGCGTCCATTTCTGTACAGCCAAAAATCCAAAGACCAACCATCAAACCAGGGGGTCACGAGGCCCCTCGGATCCACAATAGGCTCCCTTTTCCCTCCTATGGCTCCTACGGCCGTCCAATTCCTGTGGGTCTGATTCACGTGGGTAAGATTCATGGCCCGGGGAATGAAGCTCCTGCTTTTTGGATCAAACTGCCGGACAATCCAGTATGGCCAGATCCAATCCAGGTTGATCTGGATGGAATGAAAATTCATAAAACCGCGCAGGTGCATCTTGACGCCGGAGGGGAGCATCTCCATGGGGAAGGCCACCTCTGACGAGTGCCCTACTTTTTCCATGGCATAAAGAAAATGGAGCGCTCCTTTCATGCGCAGCCGGGAGACGATTCGTTCAAGCAGAAACCGTTTGATACTCATAACCGGCCCTATGATCATGCATCAAATTTTCGATAGAAGATGGAGGTGTTCTTCTGCAAGGCGGTTCAACCGGATCAGGTCTTGTTCGACTTTCTGCCGGATGGACTCCATGGCCTCTGCGTCCGCATCACTTGGCACATGAACCGGCTCCCCAAAGACGATCACTGCACGGGTAAAGGGAAGAGGAATGGTATAGCGGTCCCACCTCTTCTTCATGATGACCCTCCAGCCAGAGGCGATCCCCACCCCAATAATCATATGCCCTGTTAGCTTGGCCAGGATCACCACTCCGTGTTTGACTTTGTGGTATGGCCCCATGGGGCCGTCGACAACGATCCCCGCGTGGCAACCTTTTTGAATTTCCCTGACCATCCAGTCCAAGACAGATTGATTTCCTCTTCTCCCCGGAATGATGCTGGGGTGGTACCCGAAAATTCTCATGATTTCGGCAATGAGATCCCCTCTCGGGGATTGCGTGGTAAATATACAGATCTCGTGACCTTGTAACCGAGGAAAAAGGAGGAGATAATCCCCATGAAACAAACAAAAAAGGATCTTTTTTCCCCCTGACAGGTATTCTCGGATTCGATCCTCTCCGATGGTCCGAATCCTTGCGGTCTTGTAGAGAATAAGAATGGCCATACTAAAGAGGCGGGAAACCAGCCGACGAAGGAACCGCTCCATACTCACCTCGGATCCCTGTTGTGGACTTAAAAAACAACGGGTTTTCTGGGGGTCAATGGCCTTACTCTCCGGTCTTGGCCTTCTCTTGATGAATGGGGGTTATCTTGAGTTCCGGCTTTTTATCGTGTTTAACGGCCGCCCCCATGTCGCACTTCCCGTCAAACGTCACCCCGTCTTCAATCACGATGATCGGGGTCTGGATATTACCCTGTACAACCGCAGGAGCGAGAAACTCTGCCCTTTCCTTGACAAAGATATTCCCTTTAATCTTCCCCCGTGAAATGAGCCGTCCGACCCTGATCTCAGCATGGATCTCCGCATCCTCGCCGATGATGAGGGTATCCTTTGCCATGATCTCCCCCTCCACATGCCCGTCTATCTTGACCGTTCCGTCATAGGTGAGAACACCCTTAAAGGAGGTTTCTTTTCCTAAAATAGTATTAATATCGCCTGAAATAGGAGGATAAACGGTTTTTATTTTGTTTCTTAGCCCTTTCCTCAATCTTTTTTCTATTTTGGCTCTAATATTCATAAAACCTCCCTGAATTTCAGATCGACACGGATCCTCGGAGCATGGAAATCAGCCGCTCCCGTTCCTTCTTGGAATAGTATTCAATCACGATTTTCCCTTTTTCCTTCCGGTCAACAATCTGCACCTTGGTGCCGAGAGACCGCCTCAGTTCATCCTCAACGGCCGTAAGATGAATCTCTTTTGCCTTGGTTTTCGGCCTGTTTCCCGGGCGGCCGGCGTTCATTCTTCGAGCCGCTTGTTCTGCCTGCCGGACGGAAAGGCCTTTCTTGATGATCTCACGGCCCAATGAAATCTGTTGGGGCTTTTTGCTCAACGAAAGGACGGCCTTGGCATGACCCATCGTGAGCTTGTTCTGCTTGACGGACGACTTGACTTCATCCGGAAGGCTGAGCAGTCTCAGGATATTGGTAATGGTGGAGCGCTGTTTTCCAACCTGAAGTGAGATCTCTTCCTGCGTAAGATGAAACTCTTTGATCAGGCGCTCATAGGCCTCTGCCGAATCCAAAGGGTTGAGGTCTTCCCGCTGAAGGTTCTCAATAAGAGCCATCTCCAGGGAATCCTGATCCGAAACATTGCGAACGATTGCAGGAATGTCTATGATTCCGGCACTTTTTGCTGCACGCCATCTTCTTTCTCCTGCAATCAGCTCAAATCCACCGCTTCCTTCCCGAACCAAAATCGGCTGGATCACCCCCTGTTTCTTGATGGATCTCACGAGGTCCGCCATGGCTTCCGGATCAAAGTCCTTTCTCGGCTGATGGGGGTTGGGTAAGATCTGATCCACAGGGATATCCCGGATCATACGATTTCCAACTTTGTTAATGATGGCCGGCTGATTCGGAATGAGGGCCGACAGTCCTTTGCCCAAGGCTTTTCTTTGCATATCGAATGATTTCCTTTGCTAAGTCCAGGTAGCTTTGCGCCCCCCTGGATCGGATATCGTACAGGAGAACGGGCATCCCGTAGCTCGGGGATTCACCCAATCTCACGTTTCGTGGGATCACCGTTTGAAAAACCAGTTCCCCGAAATGTCTCCTTGCCTCTTCCGCCACCTGAGAGGAGAGGCTATTGCGGATATCGAACATCGTCAACAGGATGCCAAGAATCAAAAGGTTCGGATTCAGATTTTGCCGAATCAATTCAATGGTATTTAAAAGATGGGAAAGCCCTTCCAACGCATAATATTCACACTGCAGCGGAATCAGGACGGCATCCGCCGCCGTGAGGGCATTGATCGTGAGAAGCCCCATCGAAGGAGGACAGTCTATGATAAGATAATCATAAGCGTCTTCCGGAATGGAGGATAAGACCCTTTTCAGCAGAAACTCCCGTTCCTCCAGATCCACCAGCTCCACCTCGGCCCCGGCCAGAGCCATCGAAGACGGAATCAGACTGACATGGGGAACCTGAGTGGAGACGAGGACCTCTTTCGGGTCTTTGTCCTGCAACAGGTCATAGACGCTGAACTTGACCGATGCCCGATCAATCCCATATCCGCTGGTGCTGTTTCCCTGCGGGTCCATGTCGACCAGGAGAACGCTCTTCTCGGCAGCGCCCAGAGAGGCGGCCAGATTGACGGCCGTGGTGGTCTTGCCCACCCCCCCTTTTTGATTGGCAATGGCTACGATCATCTCCGCTCAATAGGCTTTCATAGAATCCGGCGCCCGCGTCTTAGTGGCCCTATTCGTAAATACGGTGGCATTCGAGTGCCGTAGGGCAGCCGGATCAAAGTTGCGCTCCTTGCGGTGTACCAGAGGGGTACGCGCGGAGTCGCGCGCGGGGATGAGACCCCCCTACGACCCTCTCGGTACGTCACCATATTTACGAACAGGGCCCCTTAACCCACGCGATAAGAAAAACCAAAAAACCCCTTGTTTTAAGCACAGTTAAAGCAGGGCGGCATCTTTTTTCAGCCACGCGTATGTGAAGGTATCACAGAATGTTTCCGTTGAAAAGAGAAAAGTTTCCCATAATGCGGGATGTTCCACGTGGAACCTGTTGGATTATTTCTTTATTTTCTCAATAATTACGGCATAGCGAGGCCGGTCCAGATAGGGGACGGAAAGGGGGATGGCCTCTCGGACGGTCAACCCCAATCTCTGAAGGGCATTTTTATTTTCCTGAATCTCCGTATCCACCTTTCTTGACTTCTGAAACAGGAATAGACCGCCGGGTTTGAGAAGGGACACGGTCCAGGAGCAGACCTTGAACAGGCTCCCCACCGCCCTGCAGACGATCCTGTCAAAAGAGGCTTCTGTCTCCCGTGTAAAATCCTTGGCTTGGGCGATCTCTATCTTGACATCAGGGAGTTCAAGAATCCGGACCAGATAGCGAAGAAAAAACCCTTTTTTTCCCGAGGACTCGAGAAGGGTCATCTCAAGGGCGGGCTCAAAGATCCTGAGGGGGAGCCCTGGAAATCCGGCGCCGCTTCCCACGTCCAGCACCGATAAGCCGGGATGGATCTCCCCGGTTTCAAAGAGAGACAGGGAGTCCAGATAATGAAAAATTTCAATCCGTTCCTGGTCCCGATGCCCCGTGAGATTGATCCGATTGGACCATTCCAGCAGCGTCTGGGTATAAAGATCCAGTTTGGAAAGTTCCTTTTTCCCAATTTTCAAGCCGAGGCCATGAACCCCGCTGACCAAAAGACGTCTTTGCTCAATCAATTTGGCGCCTCTTATTTTTCAAATAAACCAACAAGATGGAAATCACCGCCGGCGTGATCCCGGAGATCCTCGCTGCCTGTCCGATTGAAAACGGACGGATCTTGTTCAATTTTTCCAGCGCCTCCCGGGATAGACCCTTGATCTTTTCATACTCGATCCCCCCCGGGATCCGGATACCTTCCATCTCCTCATACCGCATGACCTGGTCCATCGCCCTTTGAATAAACCCTTCATATTTCGCTTCGGTCTCGCAGATGGAACGGATTTCCTTCGGCCATGAAGGCCGCCCCGGATCCAGGACCGAGAGCATTTCATAATTCAGTTCCGGCCTCTTGACCAGATGAAACACCGATGTCCTGCTTTGAATGGGGGCGCTTCTCAGGCGGTCCAGGACCTTATTAACATCAGGAGAAGGAAAAACGGCCGTCTTTTTCATCCTGGACATCTCTTTTTGAATCTGCTCTTTTTTCAGCAGCATCCTTTCATAGGCATCCTTTGAAACCAGTCCCAATCGGTATCCTTTCTCCTGAAGGCGCAGGTCTGCATCGTCGTGACGAAGCAAAAGCCGGTACTCGGCCCGGGATGTAAACATCCGATAAGGTTCCTCCGTACCGCGGGTAACCAAATCATCAATTAAAACGCCGATATACGCCTCTCTTCGTTTCAGGACGACCGCCTCTTTTCCGCGAATCCGCTGGACGGCGTTTATCCCGGCCAACAGACCCTGGGCTGCAGCCTCCTCATACCCGGATGTCCCGTTGATCTGGCCGGCATGAAATAAACCGCTGACTTTTTTGGTCTCCAGGTTGGGTTTGAGCTGGGTAGGGAGGACAAAGTCATATTCCACGGCATATCCGGGCCTCATGATTCGGGCGCCTTCAAGACCGGGTATGGTATGGACGAACTCGATCTGCACGTCCAGCGGAAGGCTCGTGGAGATCCCGTTGGCATAAATCTCCACCGTATCCAACCCTTCGGGCTCCAAAAAGATCTGGTGTCTCTCCTTACCCGGGAACCGTACCACCTTATCCTCGATCGAGGGACAGTAACGCGGCCCGATCCCGGTAATTTTCCCGCTGTACAGGGGAGAGCGATCCAGATTTTTACGGATCATCCGATGGGTTTTTTCTTGGGTATAGGTGATATAGCAGGGAACCTGCTTCCTCTCAATCGCTCCGGTGGAAAAGGAAAACGGCTGGGGCACAGGATCCCCCTCCAGGGGAGCGAGGGCGTCAAAATGGATGGTCCTCGCGTGAAGTCTCGGCGGGGTCCCTGTTTTTAATCTCCGGACCTCGAACCCATGGAGCATCAGATCTTCTGCCAAACCGATTGAAGGGGGTTCTCCCGCCCTCCCGCCGGGGAAGTTCGCCAGGCCCACGTGTATCAATCCTCTTAAAAACGTCCCCGTAGTCAGGATCACGGCCCGGGCCGGGTATCGGTTCCCAATCACGGTCTCCACGCCGGTCACTTGATGGTCCTCGATCAGAAGCCTTCGGACTTCACCCTGACGGATGGCTAGGTTCGACTGTTTCTCCAGGGTTGATTTCATGCGTTCGCGATATTTTTTCTTGTCTGCCTGGGCCCTTGGCGCCTGAACGGCCGGCCCCTTACTGGTGTTCAGCATCCGAAACTGGATCCCGGTATCGTCGATGGCCCGCCCCATTTCACCCCCCAGGGCGTCAATCTCCCTGACCATGTGTCCCTTGGCGAGGCCTCCGATGGCCGGATTGCATGACATCTGGGCGATTTGATCGAGATTCTGGGTCAGAAGGAGTACCGTACACCCCATTCGGGCGGCGGAAAGCGCGGCCTCACATCCGGCGTGTCCCCCGCCGACCACGATCACATCAAACGCTTCTTCCCCTCTTTTGAGCATAGACCGGCATCCATGTTCCACGTGGAACATGGCCATCCTCCTTGTCATTCAAACATTCTCCGCCAAATGCCCTTGGACTGCAACCCTTTTTCGCCCCGTTCACTTTCCAACACAAAAGGACCTGAAGATCTCATTGAGAACATCCTCGGCGGTGGTCTCTCCGGTGATCTGCCCGAGGTCCGAAAGGGCATCCCTGAGGTCTAAACTGAGCAGATCCTCCAGCAGCCCCTCGCCCACCCCTTTCAATACCCGTTGCAAAGCCTCTTTGGCGGAGATCAGGGCGCTGACATGCCGGACGTTGGTCACGATAGGGGATTCATGGATGGTTTTACCCCCCTGCAAAAACAGATCGGCAATTCCGCTTTTTAGCTCGTTTATTCCAAAATTAGAAACCATAGAGGTTTTTATTGTAAATTTCGGTTTAATTAAATCGATAATAGATGAAAAACTCTTTTCCTTGCTATTTTTCTCAACCAGATCTCTCTTGTTTAGAACAAGAACCGTATCCTTGTTAACCAGCATTCGGGCGATCCGGATGTCTTCATCACCAACCGATTGAGATCCGTCTACAACCATCAGGACAAGATCCGCCTTTCTGATGCTCTCCTGACTCCTTTTAATCCCCTCTTGTTCGATGAGATCCTTGGCGTCTCGGATTCCTGCCGTATCCTGAATGCGCAGGGGAATTCCCTGTATATTGACCGTCTCCTCAATGACATCACGCGTCGTTCCCGGAAAGGGGGTGACAATAGCCCGATCTTCCATGAGCAACCGGTTTAAAAGACTCGATTTGCCGACATTGGCTTTTCCCACAATCGCTGTGGAAACCCCTTCCGTCAATATTTTTCCCTGTTCGGCCGATTCAATCAGCCGGCCGATCTCCTCGATAAGATCGAACAGAGCCTGCTTAAGCATCCCTGGAGGAATCGGGTCGAGATCCTCTTCAGGAAAATCAAGGGATGCCTCGATCTCGGAAATCATATGGATCAGATCAGACTTGATTCCATAGACCTTCTCTGAAAACTCGCCGCTCAACTGTCGGACGGCTGACTGCAGAGCGGCTTCGGTCTTAGCAGAGATCAGCGTCATCACGGCCTCAGCTTGGGCAAGATCGATCCGGCCGTTTAAAAAAGCCCTCAGGGTGAACTCCCCGGGATCCGCCAACCGGGCGCCGAGAGCAACAAGGGTCATCAGGATCTTTCTTAAAACGACCGGGCCGGAATGACAGTTGATCTCCACGACATCTTCTCGGGTGTATGTCTTCGGCGCCCGCATGACCGTCAGCAACACTTCGTCGATAATCTGCCCGTTTCCCGGATCTTTGACCTTCCCATATCGGATTTGATAACCCCGAATAGCCTCGTTTCCATTTTCCGAAGCAGAAATAAAAATTTTCCGCGCGATGTCTAGCGCTTCCGCCCCGCTCATTCGAACAATCCCGATTCCTCCCATTCCCATGGGTGTGGAGATAGCACAAATGGTATCATGCATTTTGTTTTTTGACATGTCTCAGACCTGATTTGAAAAAAGGCGAGGTCACGCCTCGCCTTTCATTTTCTCAGCCCCAGAATATCATATATAACGCACACGGCTTATTTGGGAATGACAACCACCTTTCGAAGACTCCCATCTCCTTTGCTTAAGGTCTTTACATACTCATCATTTTGTAATGTGACGTGGATAATTCTCCGGTCCTGCGCATCCATCGGAGCGATGGCAATCGGCTTTTTGGTCTGCCTGACTTTATCTCTGGCTTCCATGGCCATGGATTGAAGTCTTTTTACCCTTCGAACCTTATAATTCTCCACATCCACCACGATATGGGCCTTTTTCCTGGTGGATTTGCTGTACATCAGATTCAAAAGATATTGGATCGCATCCAGGGTCTGCCCCTTCTTCCCAATCAACAGGTTCGAATCCTCTCCGATCACATTTAAAATCCCTTGGCCATCCCTGACTTGTGATTTTATAGTCCCATTCATGTGCATTCTCTGAATCAGGTTCGATAGAAGCTCTCGGGCCTGTCCGAGATCAAAAATCTTTTCCTCGTCATGCATTTCTTGGGTCTGCCTTGCGTCTTCAGCCGGCAACGGTTCAGATTCCCCCTTTCCCACCTCTTTTTCTCCAAGCCCGGCTTCAACCTTGAGGGTTGCCCGCACCCTCGCACTTCTGGAGCCAAAGCCCAGAAAACCGGCCTTCCCGTCATCGAGCACCTCAATATCTACATCTTCTAATTTTGCGACCAGTTCTTTCAGGGCATTTCCCGTGGCTTCTTCCAGGGTTCTTCCTTCCTTTTCAATAGACCTATTCATATTCCAAACCTCCCATATCACTGCTCTTTTTTCAGGAAACCAGTTTTCGTTTGTTGATAAAGTATTGCTGAACGATGGTCAATATATTATTGACCAGCCAGTATAAGACCAGCCCGGAAGGAAAATTTAAAAACATGAATGTAAAAATCAAAGGCATGAATTGAAAAATTTTTGCCTGTTTGGGATCCATGGTGGTCGGCATCATCTTTTGTTGAATATACATGCTTACGCCCATCAGAAGGGGGAGGGGTCCGATTGAAAACCCGTAGACGTGTCCAAACAGCGTATCTGCGGCGGAAAGATCTTTTATGTAGAGAAAGGGTGAACCCCGAAGTTCAATGGCATTCAGTAGGACATTATACAGCGCAAAAAAAACAGGAATCTGAATTAAAAGGGGAAGGCATCCTGCCGCCGGATTAACCTTATATTTCTTATAGAGCGCCATGGTCTCCGTGGTTATTCGCTGTTGATCGTTTTTATGTCGTTCCCGGATCACATTGATCTCCGGCTGAATTTTTTGCATCTGCTGCATGGACTTTTGTTGCTTCTGGGTCAAGGGCCAAAAAATGATCTTGATAAACGTTGTTAAAAGAATAATGGCCAATCCATAGTTCCTGACATACCGGTAGGTTCCTTTAAGAATATAAAAGATCGGTTTTGCAAGCACACCGAACATCCCGAAGTTGATCACCTTTTCCAGGTCGCGCCCAAAAGATTTTAGAAGTTCATAATCTTTCGGACCCGCAAAAAAAACAAATGAAAGATCCTCATCGTCCCCCAAAAGCCCCAAAAACACGTTGGGGCCCTCTTTCTTTTCAAGCCGCTCCAATATTGCAACCGTATCCGTTTTTTCAGGAAGGAGCGCGGTCATAAAATATTTTTCTTCAAGCGCAATCCAGGGTATGTTACCGGAAAAGGTCTTGCTCTCTTTGATTTCCTTGGACGAAACCCTTTTGATCTCTCCTTGCAAATCAATGACCGGTCCGGCATGCGCCGTGCCACTGTCCGCTTTTTCTTTTGGTTTAATCAGATAGGATCCTGCCAGCAGATGGTATTTTTTCAGCAGGTTTTGGGTGATTTGAATATGAATCCCATAACTGTCCCGCTTAAACTCAAAGATCTTTTCGATTCTTTTCCCGTTGGGTTCTACAAAAGACATGACCAGGTTTTCCTTCTGGTCACCGACCTTGATTTCTTTTCTGGAAGGAGTAAAATTCAACCCTCCTTCTTCCTCTGAAATGATCTGCAGTGGATATAACGCCGTATCCTCAGGAACCAGGCGTACGGGTTCCCCCTTATCATCTTTATATTTTTTTAAAACAATCTCTTTTATAACGGCATCACGCGTTGAAATCCGGTATATGGCCAAATCTGTTTCAACAGAGACTATTTCTTCTTCGCCCTTCCAAGGCATATTCTCGCGTAGAGAAGGAATCTTCTCTTTTGTTTCCGGTTCTTCTATGGACTTTTTTCCCGGATCTTTTTTCTGAACTTCTTCCATCTGCGGGACAGGATTCTGTTTTTGTCCCTTTGGAAAGAACAGATACTGGTACGCTAAAAGGACGATTAGAGACAGGATAAAGGCCAGCATTGCCCTTTTTTCCATCCGTTTTTCTCCTATGACAAACCGCTTTCCGTAAATAAAAAAGGGGGCTACTTCAGTGGATCATACCCTCCGGCATGAAAAGGATGGCACTTTAAAATTCTCAGGATACCGATCAACCATCCTTTGCATACGCCATGTTTCAAGATGGCCTCAAGGGTATATTCTGAACATGAAGGGAAAAAACGGCATGCTCCAAAATGAAAAGGGGATATCCAGCGTTGATAGAGACGTATTAATTTTACGTTAAACATTTTGATAAAATCATGTTTCACGCTTTTCTGTTTCATTATCATTCACGGATTTACGGATCTTTCGGTCCCAGGGACTTTTTTAGAAGGTCCAATAGTTCATTTTCAATCTCTTGAAATGAGGATGAAATAATTTTCACCCTTGCCACCACTGCTGTATTAAAACCTCCTTGAAAATGGTTAAGATTCTTACGTATGATTTCCCTCAAAACTCTTTTGATTCTATTTCGAACGACGGCTTTTCCTATCCTGCGGGTTACTGCTATTCCGAAACGGGATTGCTCTCCCTCATGTTGATCAGCATAGATAATGACCCTTTTCCCTGTTTCTTTAATCCCCTCCCTGTATATTTTTTTATATTCCCATGTGCTTCTAATCCAGATATCTTTCATCAGTAGGCCGTACCATCCGGATTTTTATACCGTTAATTTTTTCTTTCCTTTAGCCCGGCGTCTCTGTATGATCTTGCGGCCCGCCTTGCTCTTCATGCGGATCATAAATCCGTGCGTTTTTTTCTTTTTACGATTGTTGGGTTTTAAAGTGACGGACATATCCTGCTCCTTTTGATATTATCAAAAAAAAAGTATATTCATTCATGGTTTTAATGTCAAGAATAAAAGGGGAAAATCCCTATTTAAACATGAGCCTTTTATTACTTAATAAATAGGTTAATCAAAGAAGTAGTAATAGTAACGGTTGGGAGTTTAGTGGAGAGAAACGATATTCTGAGGTCTGCTATACAACTTAGCATGAAGTTTGTTTGTGAAACATAAAGGGCATGCTTTCTTGTTTTACACATCGGATAATATCTTTCCACTTCTTATATAAAAAGTTCACACAGAAAATACAGATTATACACAGAGCCGCAAGTTTTATAAAAAATATAAAAATCATTTAATGAAAAAAGTGCTTGCTATCAAAAAAGCCTTTTGCTATTTTAGATGCCCTATCTTTCAACGAAGACATTAAGAAAAAGAAGCAGACAACAGGAGACCCAGAAAATGGGGAAAAGAACGATCCTCACATAAAAATCTATTAAACATTAAGGGATTTTTCCATGATAACCCATTGAATTATAAATTAAATATCCATTATTCACAGGTGTGGATAAACCTGTTGATAAGTTTAGATTTGCAGTAAAATACAACTAATTTTTTATATTTTTCAATATAGGCTTGAACGTTATGAATACTTGGGATGAAATCACGCAAAGACTTAGCAAACAAATCCCAAGACAAGGTTTCGAAACGTGGCTCAAACCCACCCAACTCTTTCAAGAAAACGAAAATGAGATTATGGTTTCCGTTCCAAGCAAGTTTTCTAAGGAATGGATAGAGAAACATTATCTCGATATCATCAAGGATCTCCTCGCCGCCATGGATTTGAAAAAAACCCTTATATTTTCCGTGAACAAAAAATTAACGGGATCTATCGACCAAGAAAAAGAGCAAAACGTAAACGTCCAAGAGATTCCGGTTATAACCTTTCCTCAAAGACAGGATTACACCTCTACAAAAGAACGCTCATTTCTTAATCCAAGGTTTACATTTGAAAATTTTGTGGTCGGCCCAAGCAACCAGTTTGCACATGCCGCCGCACGCGCGGTCGCCGAAGTGCTCTATAAGGCCTATAATCCACTTTTCATATATGGAGGTGTCGGACTCGGAAAGACGCACCTGATGCATGCGATCGGACATCACATCCTGGCCAAGAATGCAAATATTCGGGTTACGTTTGTCAGTACGGAACACTTCATGAACGAAATGATCAGCTGTATTCGTTATGATCGCATGTCCCAGTTCAGAAACAAATACCGGAACATGGATGTCCTGATGGTAGATGATATCCAGTTCCTGTCCGATAAGGAAAGAACTCAAGAGGAGTTTTTTCATACGTTTAATGCCTTATATGACTCCAGAAAACAGCTTGTTTTTTCCAGTGACCGCTACCCGAAAGAGATTCAAAATCTTGAGGAGAGGCTGCGTTCCCGTTTTGAATGGGGGCTCCTTGCCGACATCCACCCCCCTGATCTTGAGACCAAGGTTGCCATCCTTCGCAAAAAAGCGGAAATTGAAAGGATCAACCTTCCCAATGATGTGGGTCTGTTTTTAGCGAAAAAAATTCGATCCAACGTGCGTGAACTGGAAGGATCCCTGATCAAATTAGGTGCCTTCTCATCCTTGTCTGGCCAGGAAGTGACCATAGACTTGGCCAAGACGGTCCTAAAAGATTTTCTCAATGAGAAGGAAGATATCGTCACCATAGAAAAGATACAAAAAAAAGTTTCTGAACATTTCAATGTACGAGTGGCCGATCTCCGATCCAAAAAAAGAACGCAAACCATTGTCTTACCCAGACAGGTGTCTATGTACCTATGCCGGAAGTTGACGGACAAATCCCTTCCTGAAATAGGCAAATCCTTTGGCGGCAAAGACCATACGACGGTCATTCATGCATGCCGTAACATTGAGAGCAAGATGAAAAAGAAGGAAGACTTCGCGGCCATGGTCCAAAAACTAATGGAAGAAACTCAATCTCAATAACAGAGGAGCGCGTTGGATGAAACTCAAAGCCAACAAGAACGACCTTGTTTCCGGATTGCATAAAATTCAGGGGATTGTGCAGACCCGCAACACCATGCCGATTCTTTCAAACGTCAGGATGGAGACCCAAAAGAAGGGAATACAACTCTTCGCGACGGATCTGGAGATCGGCCTCCTCGATTTCGTATCTGCGGAGGTCTTGAATCCGGGCAAGACCACCGTATCGGCGCGCAAATTTTATGAAATTGTGAAGGAACTAAAAGAGGAAACGATCCATGTCGAATCCGACGAGCATCAGCAGATCATCATCCATTCCGGCAAGTCGAGTTTCAAGCTTCGTTCACTTTCAGCGGAGGAATACCCCTCTTTTCCTGAGATCAAGGAAACCGCAAAATTATCTATTCCGGCCGCGATACTTCAGGAAATGATCAAAAAAACATCTTATGCCGTCTCCTCGGATCTGACTCGGATCTCCCTGAACGGCATCCTGTTTCATGTTTTCGAAAGCAAAAGAAAATCTGTTGAGATGGTGGCGACAGACGGCCATCGTCTCTCCCTGGCCTCAAGGGAGATCCCATCTTCCGGCCGCCAAGATTCCGAAATCAAAGTGATCATCCCCAGAAAGGCCATCCTCGAATTGAAGAAGTTTTTGGACGAAGGGGAACACAAGGGGGTTGAGATCGCAGTTTCAGAAAACCACATTGTTTTTCAGGAAGGAAATTATACCCTCCTTTCACGTCTCATTGATGCCAAGTTTCCTAATTATGAAGAGGTCATTCCAAAGGAGAACGAAAACCTTCTGATCATTAATCGAGAGTTGTTTCAAGGGGCCATCCGGCGGGTCTCTATCCTCTCGGATGAGAAGACCAATTCCATAAAACTTTCGCTTAGACGCGGGGAACTTCAGGTCTCATCCAACAATCCGGAAGTGGGAGAGGCAAAAGAAAACCTTTCCACGGACTATCAGAACTCCGATTTGGACGTGGGGTTCAATGTTCGATATATACAAGACATCCTTTCTTCCTTGCAGGGAGAGGAGGTCCGGATTCTTTTCCGTGATTCACTCAGTCCTTCCCGGATAGAAGATCCTTTGGACCCTGGATTTATAGGCGTCATTATGCCTATGCGGGTCTAAGTGGTCCTGTTCGTAAATAGGGTGACGCACCGAGAGGGTCGTAGGGCGGTCTCATCCCCGCGCGCGACTGAGGCGTACCCTCTGGTACACCGCAAGGAGCACAACGCCGAGGAGACCGCCCTACGGCACTCGAATGCCACCGTATTTACGAATAGGGCCACTAAGTGGAAATCCCTTTTTACCCGGTCCGCCCCGGACTGCGAACAACCTCAATTCATGAATATTCAGAGACTCATCCTCCGTGACTTTAGAAATCTACATGCCTGCGATCTTGAACTGACCGAAGGGGTCCATATCCTGTGCGGTGAGAACGGCCAGGGCAAAACCAATCTACTGGAATCCATCTATATCCTTTCCAATCTTTCCTCCTTCCGTTCGGCCCATTTAAAAGACCTGATTCTGTACGGAGCAACCTATGGCCGGATCCTGGGGCGGATCCGCTCCGGCGGCGTTCAAAAGGAACTCATGGTCTTTATCCGGGAAGGGGGGAAGATCGTCAAGGTAAACGGGCATGCCGTCGGGAGAGGGGTTGATTATTTCGGAGAGTTTGCCGCCCTCCTTTTTTCCCCGGATAGTCTCAAATGGGTTCAAGGAGGGCCGGAATTCAGGCGGCGCTTTATGGACACCGCCATCTCGAGAATCGATCGGAACTATCTGCTCCAACTCAAAGAATATAAGAGGGTCCTGTATCAGCGCAACCGATTATTGCGCTTGATCCATGAGTCCAAGGCGCCCAGGGAGACCCTGAAAGCCTGGAATGAACAACTGGTTCAGACCGGGAGCCGGATCCTGGAAAAACGGCTTGATTATCTCCGCGATCTTGCGCCGGTCTTAAGGGAAGTCTTTAAAGCATTCTTTCAAAAAGCGGCGGAGATTCGAATCCAATATCATTCTTCATGGTTTCGAATTCCCAAGCTCAATGGGGCGATGGCG
Organism: Nitrospirae bacterium CG2_30_53_67; assembly: GCA_001873285.1. Lineage (NCBI taxonomy): Bacteria > Pseudomonadati > Nitrospirota > Nitrospirae bacterium CG2_30_53_67. The sequence goes on along the minus strand of MNYV01000083.1, from coordinate 14,522 downwards.
GATCTTTCCGTATGGACCGGCCGTTTTCGTCAGGGCATCGAACAAAAGGAGGATGAAGAGGTCCGTCAGAGAACCGGTCTGATCGGTCCGCACCTGGATGATCTTGACTTTTTAGTGGACGGCCGGCCGCTCAAGCCGGGTTCATCCCGGGGTGAAATGCGCATGTTTGCCATTTCCCTGACGCTCAGTGAGGCCAAACTCTACCGCAATAAAAAGGGACGCTTTCCGGTTCTTTTGCTCGATGATGTCACTTCGGAACTGGATCGCAAGAGGCAGGAGATTCTGTGTAAACAGATCGAGAGTCTCGGTCAGGTTTTCTTGACGACGACAGACGACAGCTTTGTCGGAAAAATGAAGTCCTGCGCCAGGATCTTTCAGGTACAAAAAGGAGAGATAATTCTTGTAACATAGAGAGAAAAAATGTAAAATGTTTCGACTTAGAAAAATAAAAGAGAGGTTTCTGTTTCAGGCTGGAAGGGCCGTTTTTAATAGGATGGAGTTCCTCTATGGAATATGATGCACAGAGCATTAAAGTCTTGGAAGGACTGGATGCGGTGCGGAAGAGGCCGGGTATGTACATTGGAGATACCGGTACGTACGGCCTCCACCATATTGCCTATGAAGTCATTGACAACAGTGTGGACGAGGCCATGGGAGGATTCTGTACCGCAATAGATGTGGTCGTCCACATGGAAAACAGCCTGACGGTTACGGACGACGGGCGGGGAATTCCGGTCAAAATTCACCCCACGGAAAAGATATCGGCTGCGGAAGTTGTCATGACCAAACTTCATGCCGGAGGAAAATTCGACAGTGATTCCTATAAGGTTTCCGGAGGTCTTCACGGCGTAGGGGTATCCGTGACCAATGCCCTTTCAGAATGGCTGGAACTCGAGATCAAACGGGATGGCGCCGTTTATCATCAGCGGTATGAAAACGGCGTGCCCGCAGCGCCCTTGGAGAAATTGGGCAAGACCCAAAAGACCGGAACCAAGATCACCTTCCGGCCCAATCAGGCAATCTTCGAGGTGACCGAGTTTAGTTTTGACCTTCTCTCCAAGAGACTTCGGGAGCTTTCGTTTCTCAACAAGGGACTGAAGATTTCTCTGGTCGACGAGCGAAGCGGGGAAGAAAAGATCTTTCTCTATAAAGGCGGGATCACTTCGTTTGTGCAGCACTTGAACAAGAATAAAACCGCTCTTCATAACAAACCGATCTATTTCGAACAACAAAGGGAAGGCGTCAGCGTAGAGATTGCCATGCAGTATAACGACGGATATGCTGAGAATATCTACGCCTTTGCAAACAATATCCACACCGTGGATGGCGGGACACATTTGATCGGGTTCAAGTCGGCCTTGACGCGCACCTTGAACACCTATGCCGCTCAGAACAACCTCCTGAAGAAAATGGATAAACCTCTGAGCGGGGATGATGTGCGGGAAGGTCTGACCGCCGTCATCAGCGTGAAGGTCTCGGATCCTCAGTTTGAAGGGCAGACCAAGACCAAACTGGGAAACAGCAATGTCAAGGGAATCGTGGAGTCCGTGGTGAACGAAGCCCTGAATATCTTTCTTGAAGAGAACCCGCCCATAGCAAAAAAGATCGTCTTGAAGTCGCTCAATGCGCTTATGGCTCGGGAGGCGGCCCGCAAGGCCCGAGATTTGACGCGTCGGAAAGGCGTCTTGGAAGGGAATTCACTTCCTGGTAAACTCGCGGACTGTTCGGAAAAGGATCCTGCGTTCAGCGAAATTTTTATCGTGGAAGGGGATTCAGCAGGCGGCTCGGCCAAGATGGGGAGAGACCGGAAAACTCAGGCCATCCTTCCGCTCAAGGGTAAGATCCTGAATGTGGAGAAGGCCCGGTACGAGAAGATGCTTTCCTCACAGGAGATCCGGGTTCTCATTACGGCCCTCGGGACCGGCATCGGCAAGGAGGATTTTGATATTTCCAAGATCCGATACCACAAGGTCATCATCATGACGGATGCGGATGTGGACGGCGCCCATATCGCCACGCTTCTTTTGACCTTTTTTTACCGGCAGATGCTTCCGGTCATCGAGAAAGGGTATCTCTATCTTGCCCAGCCGCCCTTATACAAGGTGAAACGGGGGAAAGAGGAGAAGTACATTCCTGACGAGGCCACCATGGAGGATTATCTTCTGAACTCCGGGATCACCGGGTTGAAGGTCATAAAAGAAAACGGAGGAGGGGCCTTTACGAACCAGAAGGGGATTCAGGTTCTAAAAAACCTGGTCCGGTATGAGAAAATTTTGGAGCGTTTTGAGAGGAAGCGGATCCACGCAAATGTTCTGCGGGCCATGGTTTTGGAAGGCGGGCTCAAAGAGGAGACCCTGAAGACCCGGGAGGGGTTGAAAGAAGGGATGAATCGGGCCATCAAATATTTACAGATTTTTTTTCCGGAAATCTCCAAATCCTCGGTGCAGATTGAAACGGACGAGGAATACGAATGTTTCAAGGCCATCTTTGTGATTAAAAAGAACGGGGGGGCCCAGAATGTCGAGATCGGGAAGGAGCTTCTCGAGTCCCCCGAATACAAGGAACTCCTCCAACTGAACCCTCGAACCCAGGGGCTTGGTCTGCCCCCGTATCATGTTGAAGAAGACGGCGAGCCCATAAAGTTCAACACCTCCAAGGAACTGGTGAATTTCATCCTGGAGCGGGGGAAGAAGGGCCTCAGCATACAACGGTATAAAGGGCTTGGTGAAATGAATCCGGAACAACTCTGGGAAACGACCATGAATGTGGAGAAGAGAAGGCTTTTGCAGATTAAAATTGAAGATGCCGTGGAGGCGGACGAGATCTTTACGATCCTCATGGGGGACCAGGTGGAACCCAGAAGGGCCTTTATCGAAGAGAATTCCCTGAAGGTGAAGAACTTGGATATTTAAATCACTTAACCCCCGACAAAGCCGGGGGTTGAGTGATTTAAAAAGAGGAAGAAGATGGAACAACAAGGCGTCATCCTACCCATGAATATTGAAGAAACCATGAAACGGTCCTACCTGGACTATTCCATGAGCGTCATCGTAGGGAGGGCCCTGCCGGATATCCGGGACGGCCTCAAGCCTGTTCATCGGCGAATCCTGTATGCCATGTTTCGGGAGGGCCTTCTTTCCAACAAAAAACACTCCAAGTCGGCCGGGGTGGTCGGAGAGGTTCTCAAAAAATTTCATCCCCATGGCGACTCCGCGGTCTATGACAGCATGGTGCGCATGGCCCAGGAATGGAACCTGCGTTATCCGCTCATTGACGGTCAGGGGAATTTCGGTTCGGTCGATGGGGATTCTGCAGCGGCCTATCGGTACACCGAAGCCCGGCTGACCCGGATCGCCGAAGAGATGCTGGCCGATATTGACAAGGAAACCATCGATTACATGCCGAATTTTGATGGTTCCCATCAGGAGCCGGCGGTCCTCCCGACTCAAATACCCAATCTCCTGATCAATGGGTCTTCAGGAATCGCCGTGGGAATGGCCACCAACATTCCGCCGCACAATCTTAATGAAATCGTGGATGCCCTGAACCTCCTGATCGACCATCCTGCGGCCGGGATCAATGAGATCTTAACCGTTCTCCATGGCCCGGATTTTCCCACCGGGGGGTTTATCCTCGGGCAGGAAGGAATTCGGGAGGCCTATACCACCGGCCGGGGCAAACTGACCCTTCAAGCCAGGACCCTGGTCGAGAGGTCTCAGAGAAAAGGGGCCAAGGACGCCATTGTGATTACCGAGATTCCGTATGGATTGAACAAAGCTAAACTCATCGAGGATATCGCACATCTGGTGCAGGATAAAAAGGTTGAAGGGATTACGGATATCCGGGATGAATCCGACCGTGACGGCATGCGGATCGTCCTGGAACTGCGCAAATACGAAGTAGCAGAGGTCCTTCTGAACCGGCTTTTCAAACATACCAATCTCAGGACCACGTTCGGCGTGATCATGCTGGCCCTGGTCAACAATCAGCCTCGGGTCCTGACCCTCATGGAGATGCTTCGGCTCTTTTTAGACCACCGGAAGGAGGTCGTGACTCGGAGGAGTCTTTTCGACCTTAAACGCGCCCAGGACCGGGCGCATATCCTGGAGGGGTTTAAGATCGTTCTCGACAACCTGGATGCGGTGATCCGGCTGATCAGAAACTCCTCGGATCCCGAGGCCGCCAGATTCGCCCTGATCAAGGAATATGCCCTATCAGAGGCACAAGCCAGAGCCGTCCTGGACATGAGGCTTCAGCGCCTGACCGGCATGGAGAGGAACAAGATCCTGTCTGAACTCAAAGAGACCTATGAGCTGATCAAAAAACTTCAGTATATCCTGGCCCATGACGAAGAGGTTCTGAAAATCATCAGGGAGGAGTTGAAGGAGATCCGGGAAAGATATGGAGATCCGAGAAGAACCGAGATCGTCGCTCAAAAATCGGAAATCAAGCTGGAGGATCTGATCGCCGAAGAGGATATGGTGATCACCATTTCCCATTCCGGATATATCAAAAGAAACGCCGTGAGCCTTTACCGTGCACAGCGGCGGGGAGGCCGGGGTGTCACCGGCATGGACACCAAAGAGGAGGATTTTGTCGAGCGGCTTTTCGTAGCCAGGACGCACGACTACCTCCTTTTCTTTACGGACGGCGGGAAGGTCTATTGGCTGAAGGTTCATGAGATCCCTCAGGCCGGGCGTGCCGCCCGCGGCAAGGCCATGGTCAATCTCCTGCAGATCGGGTCCGAGCAGAAGATCACGAATACGCTTCCGGTCAAGGATTTTGAAGAAAATAAGTTTATCATCATGGCCACGAAGAAAGGGATCGTCAAGAAGACCGCTCTTTCCGCTTATAGCCGCCCGCGCGCGAACGGAATTACGGCCCTGACCTTGGACTCCGGCGATGAGTTGATCCGTACCGCCATCACCAACAATGAACAGGATATCCTTTTGGGGACCAGAGACGGATTCGCTATCCGGTTCCATGAGTCCCAGGTCAGATCCATGGGGAGAGTCTCCAGGGGGGTGAAGGGGATCTCCCTTCGCAAGGGCGACGAAGTGGTCGGCATGGAAGTGGTGAATCCGGCGGCCACCCTCCTTGCGGTAGCCGAAAACGGATATGGAAAGCGGACCAGTGTTTCCGAGTATCCCGTTCAAAGCCGGGGAGGAAAAGGGGTGATCACCATCAAGACCACAGAGAGAAACGGCAAGGTTGTCGGCATCTGGCAGGTCACGGACGAAGACGATCTGATGATGATCACCCGGAACGGACAGGTCATTCGAATGAAGGTCAGCGGGGTTTCTGTGATCGGCCGGAACACCCAGGGAGTGAAACTCATCGGGATAGAAAAAAATGACAAGGTTACAGGTATTGCCACACTGGCGGAGAAAGAGGATGAGGAGGAACCGGCCGGTTAAAGTCAATGGCATTTTGTTTTTTATTCTGATCTTGTTTACAGCCTGCCGGAATACCTCCTCGTCGGAATTCCTTCTCAAAGCCGGAGATGCCCTGCGGGAAGGGAAGGTGGAAGAAGCCCTTTCCTATTATAACAGGGCAGCCGAACGATCTCCAAACTCGCCAACCTCACAAGAAGCCCTGTATTTCATCGGAAGGGTTCACCGGCTCTTTAAAAAACAGCCCAAAGAGGCCCTGTTTTTTTTTAGAGGAGCGGTTTCTCAGGGGAATATTACCCCCTATTGTGAAAAGGCACAGGAAACCATTGCGGACATCTATTACTCGGATCTAAAAGATTACAAAAAGGCCATTGTCGAATTCCAGAAGTTGGTCAACCAGTTTCCCGGATCCAAGCTTTTGGCAGAGGCGCAGTTCCAGATCGCCCAGTGTTACATGGCTCTCGGCGATGATGAACAGGCAGAGATGGAATACTCCGCGCTTCTCGATCGTTACGGCGCCGGCGAATACCGGGATGCCGCCGCTTACTGGATCTGTGTGATCCATTTCAGGCAGGGAAAATTTGCAGAGGCCAGAAAGGGATTTGAAAACTTTATTGCCCTGTACGGTGACAGCCCCTTGGCTGCGAATGCAAAACTTGGTTTGGCGGACACCCTCGAAGAGATGGGTGAAACCGAAGAGGCCGTCAGCGTGCTGGGGTCTTTGGAGAAAGACTATCCCAACAAAGAGATTATTCTTCGAAAGGTCGACAATCTGCTGAAGAAGAAGGCCGTAAGACCAGGCGTCAAATCGAAAGGGTAACCCCCTGCAACCCGCACGTCCGTGAGGCCATGCGGAGCCGGGGAAGCCCGGGACTTTCGGGTGTCATGGGATAAAATCGGTTTTCAAGAAGGCATACCTGAAAATAATTTGACTTCATTTCATCAGGATGATAACGTACAATTTCCCATTTTTTTCATCTTGAGACAGGTTTCCGCATGTTTGATGCAAAGTTTGTGAGAAACAATATTGAAGCCATTGAGCAGATGACAGCTCGTCGGGGAGAGCCGTTTTCTCTGGACCAGTTCGTCCAACTGGACCAGGAAAACAGCCGCATTAGGACCCGACTTGAGGAAATACAGCACAAGATCAATGTGGTTTCAAAAAAAATCGGCCGGCTCAAGAGGGAGAACAAAGAATCTTCCTCGCTGCAGGAGGAGATGAAGGATGTCTCGGCGGAGATTAAGGATCTGAAGAAAAAAAAGGTGGAAGTCGAGGCCTCCACACAGGAAATCCTGCTTAGGATACCGAATTTCCCGCACCCCTCGGTTCCGGAAGGGAAGGGCGAAGAAGACAATCCGGAAGTGAAAAGATGGGGAAAGCCGCCGGAATTTGATTTTCCTCCCCAGGCCCATTGGGATATTGGTGAAAAACTGGATATCCTGGATTTTAAACGGGGGAGCAAACTGGCCGGCGCCAGGTTTACATTGTACAAAGGCGAAGGCGCCCTTCTGGAGCGGGCGCTGATCAATCTTATGCTGGATATCCATACCAGGGAAAAAGGGTATCAGGAAATCCTTCCCCCTTTTATGGTCAACCGGGCGACCATGACCGGAACCGGACAACTGCCTAAGTTTGAAGAGGATCTTTTTCGTGTATTCAAGGATGAGAACGAGGATTTTTTTCTGATTCCTACGGCGGAAGTCCCGGTGACAAACATTTATAGCCAGGAGATCCTGGAGCCGGGCCGGCTCCCCATCTATTTTACCGCTTATACTCCATGTTTTCGGCGGGAAGCCGGATCCTACGGGAAAGACACCCGGGGCCTGATTCGACAGCACCAGTTTAACAAGGTTGAATTGGTCAAACTGGTGGAGCCCGAGAATTCCTATCAGGAGCTGGAAAGGCTTCTTGAGGATGCAGAGGATATCCTGAAACGTCTTGGCCTGCACTACCGCGTCGTGACCCTCTGCACAGGAGACATCGGATTTGCTGCTTCTAAGACCTATGACATCGAGGTTTGGCTGCCGGGGCAGAATGCCTACCGGGAGATCTCTTCATGCAGCAATTATGAGGACTTTCAAGCCCGCAGGGCATCGATCCGTTATCGGCCGGTTTCCGGCGCAAAGCCGGAGCTGGTCCATACCCTGAACGGCTCCGGATTGGCCGTAGGGAGAACATTGGTCGCTATTCTTGAAAATTACCAGCAAAAGGATGGCAGCGTCATCATACCCGATCTGCTCCGTCCTTATATGAACGGCCTTGAGAGGATTGAATCGAAGAATTCTGATCGTGCCGTATAGAAAAGAGAGGAGGAGTGGCCGAGAGGTCGAAGGCGGCGGTCTTGAAAACCGTTGTGCGAAAGCACCGTGGGTTCGAATCCTACCTCCTCCGCCATTTTTTCGCTTCACGAAAAAAGAGGCCATTTGCTGAAGCAAATTGCGTTTTAAAATTTTTACGCAGGAAAAATTTTAGGAGAGATGGCCGAGTCGGCTGAAGGCGCTCGCCTGCTAAGCGAGTGTAGGGTCTTAAAGCTCTACCGAGGGTTCGAATCCCTCTCTCTCCGCCATTTTTTCGCTTCGCGAAAAAAGAGGCCATTTGCCTACGCAAATGGCAATTAAAATTCTTATGTGGTAAGAATTTCAGCGCCCATAGCTCAATTGGATAGAGCGTTGGACTACGAATCCAAAGGTCGCAGGTTCGAATCCTGCTGGGCGCACCATGTTTGATTAATAAATATGGATCATCCCCAAAAGAGCGGGTGAAAACATCAGGGGTCAAGGGGTCAAGGATTCCAGGGGTCAAGTGAAGTGCTCAAAAACTACAAGGAATTAAAGGTTTGACAGAAGTCTTATCAATTATGCTTGGAGATTTACAAAATAACAAACTGATAAAATCACTGGAAAACAAACACTTGACCCCTCGAACCCTGGAATCCTCGAACCCTTTTTACCCACTAAATGGGAGAAGAACCATAAATATAAACTCCTTATGGAAAAGCAGGACTCCTTAGATCGGTACTATATGTCGTTAGCGCTGGAACAGGCGCACAAGGCATCGGCCTGCCAGGAGATTCCTATCGGCGCTGTAGCCGTGTTCGGCGATCAGGTCGTCGGAAGAGGGTACAATCTGAAAGAAACCTTAAAGGATCCGACGGCACACGCCGAAGTCATTGCGCTTCGCGACGCGGCAGCTATGCTGAATCGGTGGCGGCTTACCGATGTAACCCTGTATGTCACGGTTGAGCCTTGTGTCATGTGCGCAGGGGCCATGATTCAGTCCCGTCTCGGCCGGCTGGTTTATGCCGCGAGAGACCCAAAGGGAGGAGCCTCTGGATCTGAATACCATATCCTGCAGGATTTTCGCCTGAACCATCAGGTCCCTGTGACAGGTGGGGTTTTGGAAAAAGAAGCGAGTTTATTGTTAAAAGATTTTTTTTCACGAATCAGATCTACGCCATTTTTTCGCTTCGCGAAAAAAGAAGCCATTGGCTGAAACCAATTGCAATGAATATTTTTCGAAGAAAAATTTTAGGAGAGATGGCCGAGCTGGTCGAAGGCGCCTGACTCGAAATCAGGTGTGGGTTCATCCCACCGGGGGTTCGAATCCCTCTCTCTCCGCCAGCAGCTCACTTTGGTATAACGCAGAGACGCAATGAGCGATGAAACCCTGACAGGATTGGTGGGATTCGAAGCCCCGGGGTCGGGGGTTCGACCCCAAGATACCTTAATGTTGTAGCCGCCGGAGGCGGCAAGGATATGAGAAGCGGGGCGTGCGGCGCTCCGGAACTTCGTTCCGGAGCGGTAAAGCACAATCCCTCTCTCTCCGCCATTTTTTCGTTTCACGAAAAAAGAGGCAATTTGCTTCAGCAAATTGCGGCTAAAATTTTTGAAGAAAAATTTTAGGAGAGGTGACCGAGTGGCCGAAGGTGCACGACTGGAAATCGTGTGTAGCGAAAGTTACCGGGGGTTCGACTCCCCCCCTCTCCGCCATTTTTTCGCTTTGCGAAAAAAGAGGCAATCTGCTAAGGCAAATTGTAATTAAATTTTTTGAAGAAAAATTTTACGGTCGTTGTGCGGGCGAAGCGGTTCAGGTCCTGCGCAACGAGTACATGTGAACCGGGTCAGGCCGTGACAGGAGCAGCCCTAAGCGTGGAGTCTTGTGTGCCGCAGGGAAACCTGAAAGCGCTTCGTCCGCACAACGACCGTAAAAAAACAGGTTCCTAAATAAAATCAAAGGATGACGTGATGTCCTACAAAGTCCTGGCAAGAAAATATCGGCCGCAGTCTTTTGAAGACGTGATCGGACAAGAGCATATCACACGGACGTTGAGGAATGCCGTGGAATCCAAGAGAATCGCCCACGGCTTTCTTTTTTCCGGGATGAGGGGCGTGGGGAAGACCACCATGGCCAGGATTCTGGCCAAGGCCTTAAATTGCGAGAAAGGCCCGACGGTCTCGCCTTGCAACATCTGCTCTCATTGCACGGAGATCACGCAGGGGAATTCCATCGATGTGATCGAGATCGACGGGGCATCCAATACCGGCGTGGACGATATCCGGGAACTCAGGGAGAATGTTCTGTATGCGCCGGCAAGCGCCCGGTACAAGATTTATATCATTGATGAAGTGCACATGTTATCCAAAAGCGCTTTTAATGCCCTTCTCAAAACTTTGGAGGAGCCGCCGCCCCATGTGATCTTTGTTTTTGCAACCACGGATCCGCACAAGGTCCCCGTGACCATACAATCACGCTGTCAGTGTTTTCATTTTCGAAGCATCCCTGTTCAGAAGATTACCGAGGCCCTCCTCCGGATTGCTGAACAGGAAGGTTTTGCAATAGACCAGGAGTCGGCGCGTCTGATTGCCCGTGCATCCGAAGGGAGCATGCGGGATGCGCAGAGCCTGCTGGATCAGATCCTTTCTTTTTGCGGAGACAAGATAACGGTTGCGGATATTAAACTCGTTCTGGGGATCATCGACCCGGAGGTTTTGGACGAATGCAGTATCGGCCTGATTGAACAGGATGCTGAGCGCGTATTGAATCTGGTGGAAAAACTGAATTCTCTCGGTGTGGATCTGGTCGAGTTTTGCAGGGAACTTCAACTCTATTTCAGAAACCTTCTGATGATCAAGATCCTGAAGAGCCCGAAGACCGTGATTCATATCGAAGGGGAAGAGATCGACAAACTCCGCCCGATTTCCGAATCGGTGGAAGAGGGCCGGCTTCTTGCTTTTATTGAATACCTGAACAAGACCGAAGAGGAGCTCCGTCGTTCAGCACATCCGAGGACCATATTAGAGGTGGCGCTGGTCAAGATGACGCGCATTCAGCCCCTGCAGGAGTTCAAGGAGATCCTGGGAACGCTGGAAGCCCTGGAGCAGAAATTCCATGGAGGGGATTTAAGCGGCGGCCGGCCGCCGGCCCAAAACCCGGCGGTCAAAAAAACGGGTTCAGCCGGATCTGTTCCTGAACAGGGTCATCAATCCGGCAAGGAGGCGCCGGCCCCGTTCGATTGGGAAAAAATCGTGAATCATGCGAATACGGTCAACCCTCTGATCGGGTCTATTCTGGAACATGGATTTCTTGAAAAAGCAGAACCTCATAAGATGGTCATCGGGTTTAAAAAGAAGATCCACTACGACATGGCCAAGGGAAAAGAGCAAAAGATTAACGAAATAATCAAAGGACGGATGCAAGGGGGGTTTGCCCTAACCTTTTGCCTGCAAAACGGCGCAGAAACCGGGAAAAAAACACTGACAGAGAAAAAGGAAGACTTAAAGAGGGAGAAAAAGAACGAGCTTCTACAGGAGCACCTTGGAAACCATGTGGTTCAGGAGGCCTTAAGGATCTTCAAGGGTCAAGTTCAGGATGTGCGGGATTTTGGCGCCGACCACTAAGGAGGAAATCGATCATGTCATCCAATATGATCAATGAATTGATGCGGCAGGCCCAGCAGATGCAGGAGAGAATGAAACAGGTTCAGGAAGAGGCCGAGAAAAAAGTGATCGAGGCCTCATCCGGGGGCGGCATGGTGACGGTCAAGGTCAATGGACGGCAGGAAATCCTTTCCATACAGATTGAGCCTGAGATCGTGGATGCCGAGGATATAGAGATGCTGCAGGACCTCATCGTGGCGGCGGTGAACGAGGGAATCCGGCAATCCAAGGAGATGCTGCAGGATGAGATGAAGAAGCTGACGGGCGGTCTCAACATCAAGATTCCGGGACTCTTTTAATGAGAAATACGATTTCTGTATAGCGGACGCCCCCCTTTGGGGGGCATCCTGATGCCACCCGCTATGCGGGTTGAGAATCACCGGCTTAAACAAGGCGTGGGCGTGATGGAATCTTCCTCATTGAACAGGCTGATCGAGGAATTGAAACGGCTTCCCGGCATCGGGTCCAAGACCGCCCAGAGGCTTGCCTTTTTTCTAATGAAGATGCCGAAAGAGCGCGCCTTGGGGCTGGCCCGCGCCATTGAGGAACTCAAGGAGAAGACCCGCTTCTGTTCCAGATGCGGGAATCTCGCGGAATCGGAGCTTTGCAGTATCTGTAAAGATCCCAAGCGGGACCCCTCGATAATCTGCGTGGTGCAGGAGGCCATGGATGTAATGGCCATCGAAAAGACAGGAGAATACCGGGGGCAGTATCATGTGCTAAACGGCGCGCTTTCCCCTATCGATGCCGTTGGGCCTGAGGATCTGAACATACAGAACCTTGTCCGCCGTCTTGAAATCGAGCCGGTCAAGGAAGTGATCCTGGCGACGAACCCAACGATTGAAGGCGAGGCTACGGTCATGTACTTAGTCCAGCTTCTTCGATCGAATTACCGGTATAAAATAAGCCGGATCGCACACGGGATTCCCATGGGCGGGCATCTCGAATATGCGGATGAGGTGACCCTCTCCAAGGCCATGGAATGGAGGAGAGAACTCTGATACAGGGGGAATTTTAATTTCTCAAATAGTTTGTGAAATGAGCGGCAAATTTTCTATAAGGAAAGGAGATAAGGACTATGGGTATGACTGAAATACGCTGGCATGCACGAGCCGGGCAAGGGGCCGTAACCGCGGCCAAGGTCCTGGCCGAGGCCGCTATGGCCGAGGGCGGATATGTGCAGGCCTTTCCGGAGTATGGACCGGAGCGGATGGGCGCCCCCCTTCGCGCCTATAACCGGATCAGCGACGCTCCACTCACCATGCACTGCCAGGTGACCAACCCCAATGTGGTGATAGTCGTGGACAGCTCCCTGCTTGACACACTGGATGTCACCGAAGGGACTCCCGAGGACGCGGTCTTTCTGATCAACACCACCCATCCGCCCAAGGAACTCGCGAAAAAACTTGGCCGGCCGGAGGACAAGGTCTTCACCGTAGATGCAACGCAGATTTCCATGGACTGTCTGGGAAGGCCCATTCCCAACACCCCCTTGCTGGGGGCGCTGGCCCGCGTTACCGGGCTGGTGACGCTCGAGACCATGCTCAAGGATATGAAGAAGACCCTCGGCAAAAAGTTTCCGGAAAAAATCATCCAGGGGAACACCGAGTCCGTGGAACGGGCCTACAAGGAGGTAAAAGGAATATGAGCGAACTTAAAAGCTGGAAAGAAATCCCCATGGGAGGGGTCATCGAAGAGGCCGGAAACGCCGACCAATATACCACCGGCGGGTGGCGGACCTTCAAACCGGTCCTGGACGAAAACAAGTGCATACACTGCCTGATCTGCTGGATCTCCTGTCCGGACTCGGCCATCATTGTCAAAGACGAAAAGATGACCGGCTTCAACTACAAACACTGCAAGGGATGCGGAGCCTGTGCCGATGTTTGTCCAAAGAAGGTTCAGGCCATCACCATGGCGCAGGAAGGGAAATAGGGTAGAACGTTAGATAACGATGAATAAGGAAGACAAAGGAGAACCCATGGGACAGAAAGTAGCAATGACAGGAAACATCGCCGTGGCCAACGCGATGCGGCAGATCAACCCCGACGTCTGTGCCGCCTACCCGATTACCCCGTCCACGGAGATCATGCAGCAGTTTTCCAGCTTTGTAGCCGACGGTGAGGTCAAAACCGTTCTGGTGCCGGCCGAGAGCGAGCACAGCGCCATGAGCGCATGCATCGGTGCGGCCGCGGCAGGAGGCCGGGTCATGACCGCCACCTCTTCGCAGGGGCTCGCCCTCATGTGGGAGATGCTCTTCATCGCTGCAGGGAACCGCCTCCCTATCGTGCTTGCTATGGCCAACCGGGCTTTGTCTGCGCCCATCAACATCCACGGCGACACATCGGATGCCATGGGGGCCAGGGATTCCGGATGGATCCAGCTATTTTCTGAAAACGCGCAGGAGGCCTACGACAATGTGATTCAGGCCGTCCGTATCTCCGAACATATGGATGTCCGCCTCCCGGTCATGGTCGGCATGGACGGTTTCATCATCAGCCACTCCATCGAGAGCATGGAACTTCTCGATGACAAGGTGGTCCGGGATTTCATCGGGGAATATATCCCCAACCGTCCTCTCCTTGACGTGGATAACCCCATGACCTACGGTCCTCTGGACCTTCAGGACTACTATATCGAGCACAAACGGCAGGAGTATGAGGCCATGAAGAACGCCAAGCCCGTCATCCTGGAGATCGCCGAAAGGTTCGGCAAGATCTCGGGAAGGCAATACGGTCTATTTGAGGCCTACCGCCTGGATGATGCGGAAGTCGCCGTCGTGGTGTTGAACTCCGCAGCCGGCACGGTCAAGGCCGTGGTGGATGAACTGCGCGTCAAGGGGATCAAGGCAGGACTTTTGAAGCCCAGGGTTTTTCGTCCCTTCCCGGCAGACGAGATCGCCCAGGCGCTCTCAGGCTTGAAAGCGGTCTGCGTGATGGACCGCGCCGACGGCGTCAATGGTTTGAGCGGTCCGCTCTTTTCTGAGTTCCGATCGGCCCTCTATGACGCAGCCGCGCGGCCTCTGATGATCAACAAGATCTTCGGACTTGGAGGAAGAGACCTGGGACTCCAGCATGTCAGGGACGTCTTTCAGGAACTTCTGAAGATATCCGAGACCGGGAAGATCGAAACATTGGCCGAGTATATGACGGTACGAAACTGAACAAGGAGCCTATCATGACCAAGCTGACC
>MNYV01000082.1 GCA_001873285.1 Nitrospirae bacterium CG2_30_53_67 | reverse complement strand
CATCCCGAAGTGGTGGAAAATTTAGGCGCACATACGCCTTGGAATTTTTTACCCATCATGCCTTTCGCGGTGTGATGGGTTTTTTATTTGCCCCATTGCGGAGTTGAATGCCATGTCATAAGCAATCGGCAACATAGCTCCTTTGCTCAGAGCAAACCACGGGAAACCGTGGGACGCAGAGTTACGGGACGTCAGAAACAGTGTGAGTGATTAAGTGTCCGTGATTTTACTGGCACTGATCACGGATCACCGACACTGTATTTCATGTCAGCCGGGCCGCCAGAGGAATCATCCTTCTTGGCGGCTTTTTTATTTTAGGGGAAGTATTATGAAACATATTGCATTAAGAGATGGGTTGGCCAAAGGGATCTTCGCACTTTTTTTCTTTATTATTATCTCTGCTGGAACAAATAGGGCGGAGGCCTCGATTACCTTGGCCTGGCAGCCTTCCACAACGAATGCGGACGGGACGCCGTGCACGGACCTTGCCGGGTATAAGATCTACTATGACACGGATCAATCCGGAGCGCCTTACGACGGTGCGGGCCTGGCACAAGGCGACTCGCCGATCACCGTACCCGTATCATCGCTTGCCGACCCCTCAAACCCGGCATTTGCCCTCTCCGGCCTGACCACGGGGACGACGTATTATATTGCGGTAACTGCCTATGATACGAGTTCTAATGAAAGCGGGTATTCGAATGAGATTACGGCGGTTGATCCTGTAGGCAACAGCCCGCCTACGGCGGCAATCGGCGCCACGCCGACCGAAGGGATTGCGCCCCTTTCGGTCAGCTTTAGTGGCGCCGGCGCCGATACTGATGGAACGGTATCGAGCTATTCATGGTCATTTGGAGACGGATCAAATTCGTCATCACAAAATACCACGCACACCTATGGTTCAGTTGGAAACTACACGGCCACTCTTACCGTTACTGACGATGGAGGAGCAACCGGCCTGAACAGTGTTCAAATCGTTGTGGTCTCTCCTCCGCCTTCAGTGAACCATGCTCCGACAGCCAATGCCGGGCCGGATATGAGCGTGACCCAATCACAATTGTCCCAAGGGAGCGTCCAGGTAACCCTGAACGGTTCTTCAAGTTCGGACCCGGACGGCAATGCGTTGACTTTCTCCTGGACACAAACGCAAGGTTCCTTCGTGAACCTGATGGGAGGGACTACGGCCACCCCCTTCTTCTCGGTAACAACGGCTGTTTCGGGACAGACCCTGGGTTTTCAGCTCGTGGTCAGCGATGGCAAGTTGCAGAGCAATCCGGATACGGTATTGGTGGTGGTCGAGGCGGCGCCTCCGCCGACAAATGTGCCGCCCACGGCGGCAATCGGCGCCACGCCGACCGAAGGGATTGCGCCCCTTTCGGTCAGCTTTAGTGGTACCGGCGCCGATACTGATGGAACGGTTACAAATTATACATGGAACTTTGGGGACGGGTCAAGCGCAAATATTCAAAATCCCTCACATATTTTTGACTCCCCCGGGACCTTCACCGTAACCCTTACGGTCACAGATAACAGCGGGGCCACGGGCTCGGCCACGAAACAGATCGTGGTCTCTGCGCCGAACCAGGCCCCCACGGCATCCATCGCGGCTTCGCCCTCAAGCGGCACGGCCCCGCTGGCCGTAAGCTTTACAGCCTCGGCCTCGGACAGTGACGGGACGATTGTTTCCTATAGCTGGAATTTTGGCGACGGCTCGACATCTACGAGCACGAACCCGTCTCACACCTACAGCGCCGCCGGTACCTACACGGCAACGTTGACCGTGACGGATAACGGCGGAGCACAGGCGAGTTCAGCCATAACCATCAGTGTGGCCAATCCTTCTTCCACCCAGGATGCCGACAACGATGGTCTGACGGATGAGCTTGAAATCAAATATGGCCTCAATCCGCAGTCAGCAGATTCGGATGGGGACGGGATCTCCGATTTTGTAGAGTGGGGATCTCTCTTGACTCCTCTGGACACGGATGGAGACGGGATCATCGATGCCCTGGACCTCGACTCGGATAATGACGGGAAAGCCGACAGTATTGAAGGGGCAGGAGATGTTGACGGCGACGGCGCTCTAAACTATATCGATAAAGACGATAGTGATGGGCCGCTCGGTGATCAGGACGAAGACGGGATCAATAATTCGACCGAGGTCACCTATATGATGAATCCCAACCTTGCGGACTCTGATGGTGACGGGATGGATGACGGAACAGAATTCGGATCACTTCCATGGCCGCTTGATTCGGATGGAGACGGGATCATCGACGCCCTGGATACCGATTCGGATAATGACGGCCATTCTGATAAAGATGAAGGAATGGGAGATGTTGATGGAGACGGCGCTCCCAACTATATTGATCAAGATGATACGGATGGGCCGCTCGGTGACCAGGACGGAGACGGATTCACGAATATACAGGAGACGAGTATTGGACTGAACCCGAATCTCACCGACAGTGATCAGGACGGCATTACTGACTCGGAAGAGATTGGAAACATGAATAGCCCGGAAGATACGGATGAAGACGGGATCATCAATGCCCTGGATCCTGACTCGGATAATGACGGGATCCCGGACATTGAAGAGTCAAGAGAAGATATGGATGGGAATGGAATACCCGACAGGAAGGATGAGACCATCGCTTCCTTTGTCGGGAAGATCGGGAAGATGGCCTTGAAGGTCGGTAGAAACGGCTGCCGTATCACGGATGCGGCGTTTATCCCTGATGCCATCTTAACGGAGAGGTGGAAACCTTCGGTGCCATTAAGATATGGCGGCCTGCAGTTCAAGCTGAGAGATATCAATGTCGGTGAAACGGTAACCGTGCAGGTCATCATTGGCCGGAATTTTAAAAAGAATTCCCAGTATTGGAAGTACGATCCGAACATCGGTTATACTCAGGTGGATGCCATGGTTTCCGGAAATATCATGTCATTTACCCTGGCCGATGGCGGTGTGGGTGATACAGACCACATCGCAAACGGCATCATCGAGGACCCCGGCTTTATCTCGGAGCCGGAGGAGGCCATAAGCGCGCCCGCCGATAGTCCGGCAGCCGGTTCCGGCGGCGGTGGTGGCGGCGGCGGATGCCGAGTTTCACAAAACCACGGGAGTATCCCGGATGGATTCCTTCTCTTCATCCCCCCATTCATCCTCTTGGTATTGAGACGGACGAGAAAGGGATAAACCTCTTGATCCTGAAAGAGGCAGGAGAAATCTCTCCTGCCTCTTTTTTCTTATAGACGCGTTTTGCGATCTATGCCATAATAAACAAAATTTCCGTAAATTCATTCAGATAAAGTCATGAATATCTATTCCTTGCTTTCAAGCATCCTGGCCATAGTCTCTTTGGCCGTCGGGATCCTCCTCCTGACCCGGAGCAGAAAGAAGACGGCAGCTTATGCCCTGGGCGGAGCGGCTATCTTGCAAAGCCTCATGGCATTCTCGTTCTTCATGGCTTTGCGATGGCTTCCTTCCGGAATTGACATGGTCTATCTGAGAGGATCTCTGGTCTTCGCCTCACTGAATCCCATCCTCGTTGTTCTCTTCTCCTTTCACCACATTCAGATGCCGTTCCCATTTTTCAGGGGATTTAAAAAAGTGGCCGTTCCCGCTGTGAGTTTTGCCGGCATTTTATTCTCCTTATATGCATTCAATCCGGGCTTTCTTCAAGCAATCAGTCTGGTCTCGGGCAAATGGATCATTCTCTTCGGCCCTGTCGGCGCCGCCTTCAGTGTCTACCTGATCCTGAGCCTTTTGGTTATTTTCCTGCAGATGGAGCAGACGTATCGTGCCATCCATGGGATCCAGAGAGAAAGGCTGAAGTTCCTTTTGCTGGGTATTACATCCGGCAGCCTCTATTCGCTCTTTTTGGGGAGCATCCTTCTGCTCTACCATTCGATCCACCTGGATCTCCTGCTGGCAGGATTCGTTGTCTATGCGATCTGCTGGGGAATGATCTCATTTGCCGTGATCCGGCACCGCTTGCTGAAGGTGGATATCTTTGTTTCCCGTCACGTGGTCTATACCTCGGTTGCGGCCTTTGGAGTTGGACTTTACCTTCTGGTGATCGGTATTCTGGGCTATCTGGTCAGAAGTATCGGAGGCCGTTGGGATCTGCTCCTGACCGCAACATTCGTATCATTCACCTTGATTCTTCTCGCCGTTTTTCTTCTCTCCTCAAATCTGCAAAAAAGATTAAAACGTTTTGTCAATGTTCATTTCTACCGTTACAAGTATGACTATCGTCTGGAATGGAATGAGTTCACCCGGAAGATCAGCGAAGCTCATGACCTTCCGAATCTTCTTCTCAAAATCATCGAGATGATTACCGAGACGCTCTGGGTCAATCAGGTCTCCATATGGCTGTATAATGAACGAAGCGGCGATCTTTGTTTTAGCAAGAGCAGGAATCTCCCTAAAAAAGCTGAATTGCTGCGGGAAGAATCCCCTTTGGTTCAATATTTACTGCACCACTCGGAACCTCTCGAGTCCAAAGATCCTGATGTCCAGAATATTCTCAGCCGCCACGAAGATTTCTTTAAGCGCTTTAAGATTGCCATGGTAGTCCCCCTGCGAACGGGTGATCAGCTTGAGGGGATGATCACTTTAAGTGGCGTGATGAATGGAGGAGATTATTCCGAAGAGGATTATGAACTCCTGAAGATCATTGCCCATCAGGCTGCCGGCGCTATTGCCAGCGCAAAATGGATAGAGGAGGTGGCGGTCACCAAAGAGACGGAATCCTTTCATAAGATCTCCTCATTCCTGGTTCATGATATGAAAAATCTGGTCTCCTCCATCTCACTTGTTCTCCAAAATGCCGAGCAAAACATGGATAAACCGGAATTTCAAAAGGATCTCCTCTCCACGCTGCTGAACACCGTGGATAAGATGAAGGAACTCATTGAAAAGCTCTCCACACTTCCCAAAAAGCTGGAGATAAAGAAAAACCCAGTCCACATCAACCGGCTGATTACGGAAGTCTTGGAAAGCACCAAGGCGGGAAGCATCAAGGGGCTTGAAATTTTAACGGATTTAAACGACCTCCCGCAGATTCAGGCTGACGCCGAGTATGTCAAGAAAGTCCTTGTAAATTTGACGCTGAATGCTATTCAATCCCTTCCTGCAGGAAGGGGAAGGATTGAGGTCTCTTCATATTCGAAGAATGGGTGCGTCCATGTTGAATTTCTGGACAATGGAATAGGAATGACCGAAGAGTTTATAAGAAGCCGGCTCTTCAAGCCTTTTATCTCTACCAAGAAGAAAGGGCTTGGGATCGGTCTTTACCAGTGCAAAACCATCATGGAGGCCCATGGCGGAGACATAGAGGTAAGCAGCATACCCAACAGGGGGAGCCAGTTTGTTCTCAAGTTTCCTTTAGGGTAGAAGGAGCCGCAACGCGGTTAAGAAGTACCGGAAGGGTGCTCCATCGGTTTTTTTGTCTCATGTCTCCAAGAAAGCGTTGATCTTCTGCAAAACCTCCTTCTGGTCCTGGGGGACCAGATCTCGGGCCTGCTCAAGGACCTCTCGTGCTTTGTCATTCCAGCCCTTTTTTAGATAGACTTCTCCAATCCGCACCAGGTAGAACCAGCGTCTCTGCGAGTCGTAATAGAGGGCCTTATTCAATAATCCGAGGGCGCTGTCTAAATCTCCCGCCTCTTGAAGGTAGAGGTCGGATAGAATGACCATATCCTGAACATGGCTTCCGTGTTCCACAGCTTCAGCATAGTGCGTCATGGCAAGAGATTTGTCTCCCTGTGAAAGCGCCAAAGCCCCAAGCCGGCTATGGGCTTCGTAAGATTCAGGCGCGACCTTCAAGGCCTCATGGTAGACCTCTCCGGCTTTCGCCGTTTCGCCGCCTTTGACATAGAGGTCGCCCATCATCAGAAATGCTTCGATCTCTTCGGGATGTTTTTTTTGAACTTCCTGGAGGATGGCCATGGCCGCTTCTAAATGATGATCTTCAGTATAGGCCGAGGCGAGAAGATAAGACAAATCCAGATCGTCCGGGAGATGGTTTCGGGCCGAGGCCAGTTTATTGAGAGCCGATGGGATCTCCCCCTGAAAAAGAAAAGCTCTCCCCATCTCTTTGAGTAACACCCTCTGCTCAGGATGTTTCATGAATGCCTTTTCATAATATTCAATGGCTGTCTTAAAATCTCCATGGTTGGCGTAGACATAAGCCAAAGCGAAATCTTCTCCCAGGGCGCGGTATTCTTCTGCGATATCGGAATTTAGAGTATTCACAAGAACTTCGAAATACTCCAGAGGGTTTCCCTCGATGTGCGCCGGTGTTTGAGGGTGAGAAGGCTGGGGACCGGCAAGGTGTTCATCCAAGAAAAATCTTGAAGGCGAAGACGAGGATGAAGCGAGGTCAGCAGCCAATTTTTTTTCCACCCTCTGCAGGTCTTCTTGCTTTTCAAAAAGTGACAAGGCCAGTTCGTAATGTTCGAAAGCCTCCTTAAGGAGTCCGGAGTCCCGGAGATGATCCCCTTCCTCTTCATGGGACCGTGCCAGACGGCAGGTGGCCTCTTCGATTTTTTTCTCGATTTCCTGTCTTCTAAGGTCCTTTGGATCCTTCAATTGCCGGAGGGCGTTATCCAGTTCCAGGCGCGCCTCTCCCCATCGGCCGGATGACATATAGGCCTCTCCCCTTTTCTTATAGGTTTCTGCATCTCGTCCGAACAGGGATTTGAAAAAAGACATGTTACTCCTTTTTAAATTTCAGCGAGTTCCATCGTGTCTCGCTATAGGGTTATAAAGCTGTTTTTCCCCCGGGTTTCACGGCTCTCCTCATATGAGCTTTCCCCCAGATGGTTTTCTCTATTCTCTTCGTAACCTCGGTCAATCCTTCCTTCAATGCTGCAGAGACCGGGATGGCGTTGTAGCGCCTGCAGAGATTTGCCGCCAGTCTCTTATCCATGAGGTCGATCTTGTTGAAAATCAAAAGGCTTGGAACGGAAAGGAGATTGAGATCTGATAGGATTTTTTCCACGGCCCGGATATGGTCCTCAAAGTGCGGGTTTGGCAGATCCACAACATGGAGAAGGAGGTCGGCATCATGGAGTTCATCCAGCGTGGCCTTGAAGGCTCCAAAAAGGTCTTCAGGCAGGTCACGGATAAAACCCACGGTATCCGTCATGATCACATCCCGTTCACGTGGAAATCGAAGCCGCCTGGCGGCGGTATCCAAGGTGGCAAAAAGTTTGTCTTCCACCAGGACCGAACTTTGAGTCAGGGCATTCAGCAGGGTAGACTTGCCGGCATTGGTATATCCGACGATGGAGATGATCGGGATCTCTTTGCGGATCCTGCTTGCCCTGCGCTGCATTCTCGCAAGGTTGATCTGTTTTAATTCCTTTTCAAGCCGCTGGATACGTTCCCTGGTACGCCGCCGGCTGATCTCGAGTTTGGTTTCTCCGGGCCCTCTGCCTCCGATGCCGCCGGTCAATCTTGAAAGGCCCGAGTCTCTCTCGGTCAGACGGGGGAGGAGGTAATGCAGTTGTGCCAGCTCCACCTGAACCTTTCCTTCTCGGGTCTTGGCGTGCTGGGCGAATATATCCAGAATCAACTGGGTACGGTCAATGACGCGCATATCGGTCAGATCGGCGATGGAGCGGGCCTGGCCCGGGGTCAATTCCTGATCAAAGGCGATCAGGTCCGCACCGGATTGTTTGGCTGAGATGATGATCTCCTTGATCTTCCCTTCTCCCATCACGAATTTGGGATGGACCTTTGGAAGCTGTTGTATGACAGTGTCCAATACATGAATCCCGTCCGTACGGGCCAGCTCCTTGAGTTCTTCGATGGAATCCTGTGCGTCGGCATATCTGCCGGTGGTGATCCGGATCAGAATGGCCCGGTCTTTCCGGTTTTGGGTTCCGGCTGCGGTTTGAGATCTGGTGATCTCGCTTTCCAGATCCTGGATCCAGTCTGAAAACCGGATGGGAATCTGATGAACCAAAAGGGGGGGTAAGACCTTCCAGGGGTCGCCATGATTTTTGCGGGGCGCAAGATGGGCCATATGGACAAGACCCGGGAGTCCCCGTTCTCCGACCGTAATCGCTGCGATCAGATCTAAACGCAGCAGAGAGAGATCGGTCAGATCATCCTTGGTCAAGGGCTCGCTTCCGAGATGGGTATGAATCAGCCTAAGACCGCACAGCCGGGTGATCGAGACGCGATAGGATGAGAGATCCGGAATCAGGATCCCTCGCCGGTCGCCGACCACCGCGGTCAGGATGTTCCCTTTGCGGTCCGTGAGGACGCCGATCTGTCTTCCGATCTCATAAGAGAGTTCCGTGAGGTACCGGGCAAGTTCTTCTGTGATCACCCGGTCCGGCGGGATTCTCCTCCGGTAAATCCTGTCCAGTGCCTGGATCTGGCTCGGTTTTAACCCGAGGGTGTTTCCTTGTATTTTTTTCTTGTGCGCCAAAAAAGCATGCCTCCTTTTTCAAGAGTATAGGATTCCAGGGGTCAAGGATTCCAGGGGTCAAGGATTCAAGTGAAATACTGAAACACAAGCAAAATCTTCAAAGAAAAACACTGGACCCCTTGCCCCCTTCTTTTCCACTATAGCAAAAACAATAAATTGTACCTGCCCTTGCAGCTTATGCCCGGCCCCTGAGAAAGCCGATAACCTCCTGCATATCCGGCGGGATCTCCGCTTCGAACTCCATATATTTTCCAGTTCCGGGATGAATGAAGCCCAGCAGACGGGAATGGAGCATCTGCCGTTTGACGGCCATCTCCCTTCCATGATGGTGGATCTTCTGGAAATGTTTCCCTCCATAAACCGGATCACCGGCAACCGGATGGTGAACATGAGAAAAATGCACACGAATCTGGTGGGTTCTTCCGGTTTTCAACCGGACCTGGACGAGTGTATATCCTTCAAATCGCTCCTCAACCTGATAAAAGGTGATGGCCTCTCTTCCTTTTATCAAACGGACCGTCATTTTTTTCCGAAACCGGTCATGCCTGCCGATCGGAGCCACGATGGAGTCAGAGTCCTTTTTTATTTCCCCCTGGACCACGGCCGCATAGATCTTCTTAATCTTCCGGGCTTTAATCTGCGCCGCAAGAGCATGGTGTGTCCGATCGTTTTTTACTGCGACCATCACGCCCGAGGTATCCTTGTCCAAGCGGTGCACGATGCCGGGACGTTCCACGCCCCCGATTCCTGAGAGGTCCTTGCAGTGATAGAGCAGGGCGTTGACGAGTGTCCCTTCCCTGTTGCCTGGGGCCGGGTGAACCACCATCCCCGAGGGTTTATTCAGCACAATCAGGTCGGCATCTTCATAGAGGATGCCGAAGGGGATGTCCGATGGGAGCAGATTGAGCGGGCGGATTTCCGGGATCGTAATCTGTACGGTTTCCTCCCCTGAGATTTTTTGGTGGATCTTGACCGGTTTCCCGTCGATCGTGATGAGACCTTGCCGGATCAACTCCTGAATCCGAGTACGGGAAAGACCTAATTCAGGTCTGGATTTGGCAAGAAAGAGGTCGATCCTGT
The DNA here is from genome assembly GCA_001873285.1 of Nitrospirae bacterium CG2_30_53_67. Lineage (NCBI taxonomy): Bacteria > Pseudomonadati > Nitrospirota > Nitrospirae bacterium CG2_30_53_67. Next base: position 8,643 of record MNYV01000082.1, on the reverse strand, counting down.
TACCCTTTGCCTTGACCGGCGTAAGGATTGTCGTCTCTCTGGGCATCATCATCCTTTATGATTTCCGTTATAATTTATTGAGTTTTCTGATCCGCTCCCGTTCTTTTTTTGATTTTTTCTTTGGATTTCCTTTTTTTTTGGTATGGATGGGAGTCTTTTCGGATTCATCTGCTTCGAAAGCGCCTTTGAACTCGGAATATTCCGCTATGTTCAGGCGCTCTATGAACGCTTCAGAGTCCATAACCACCGCCCCATGGGTTTCTACCGAATCGGAGAGCGCCCTGTCGGATGTGACCACCATGCAGGATCCTCCGCATTGTTCAACCAGCCGTTCGATCACCTGATCCGCCTTCTCTCCAAGCCTGGAATAGACCACACCGATCCCCTTGATTTGCGCCTTGCGTTCGATGGGCATGCCCCGCTCATAGCCGTCGAAAATCACCGTGATGGTGTGGGCTTTCTGCCTTTTGTACCTTCGGAGCCTCTCTATCAGATCTTCGACCTCTTGTTCGGATTTCAGCGCGGCAGAGGATGCTGTATACAAAAGGTTATATCCGTCGATCAAAAGCCTGGACATGTTCGTTGCCTGCCAGTCAAATCCACATGGGGATTTCTAAGAAATCGGTTGATTGGCCATTCTTTATCACAGTAAAGGGCTCCCGTCAAGAAATGAGGCCGATATTAGGTCTTGAAACGGCTGAGTTAACTGTGCTATATTTTTGAGAAGAAAAGGGATATGGGTTTCCCCCGGTCAAGATATGGGTTGGCTCTTTATGTTGACAGGCTATAATACGGATTTTGTCTATAAGGGTGAAAATTTTCACGTTCAAACCGAAGATAACGGAGTGAAGAACCCGGTTATTGTAACGCTTTTATATAAGGCCGGGAAGATTCTCTGCTCAAGGAAGGTCAGTTATGCGGATATCTTAAAGGCAGACTGTCTGGACAGCGCCGTACGTGAACTGATGAAGGAGCAGCACAAACAGATGATCAAGGATCTGAAGGCCGGAAAGTTTCATGAAAAAGGGAAAGAGAAACCGCCCCCTCCGGCCGCCGTAGTATCTAAAGCGGGGAAGAGCTTAGATGAGGTCATTCTCGATTATCTGTCGAATGACGACGAATAGTTCCGCCGCCATAAAGCTGCTTCCGAAAATGGAAAAGACTTGGTTAAGGTGAACCGCAGCATTGAGGTTGTCTTCCCATGATCCAGATGTTTGATGTTGATAAGCAATACGATAAAAATTTCAGCGCCCTGAAGGGCATCACCCTTCGTATCAGAAAAGGGGAGTTTGTATTTTTTACCGGGCCGAGCGGGGCGGGGAAAACCACGCTTCTGAAGCTCATCTATTGCGAAGAGCGCGCGGATCAAGGCCAGATTCTGGTGAATGGGCGGAACCTATCGCGCCTTCGAAATGGAAGCATCCCCTATCTCAGGCGGAACATCGGGGTTGTCTTTCAGGATTTCAAGCTGATCCGTTCCAAGACCGTGTATGACAATATTGCCTTTGTCCTGCGTGTCGTCGGAACGCCGAAATATGAGATCAAGCGAAGAGCCTGGGACGTGCTCAGGCGTGTGGGTCTTCAGCACAAGATGAACAGCTACCCGCTTCATCTCTCCGGAGGAGAACAGCAGCGGGTGGCCGTAGCCAGGGCCGTGGTGAATGATCCGGTCATTCTCCTGGCGGATGAGCCGACCGGTAATTTGGATGCAGCCGTGGCGGCGGAGATCATGGACCTGCTCAAGGAAATCCATAACCGAGGGACGACCATCGTTATGGCGACGCACAACACGGATATGGTGGAAAGGATGAATAAACGGGTCATCCGGCTGCAGAGCGGGAGATGTATTTCAGATACCCATCCGGTTACGGAGATGAATCTTGATGAACATGAAAAGGAAAAAAGTCAGGTTCATCCGTACTTGCCAATTTGAAGGGATCGCCAGTCATGTTCTTAGCGGATCTGACCTATTTTGTTGACGAGGGGTTAAAAAGCGTACGCCGGAATAAATTCATCAGCGTAGTGGCCGTCGTCACGATCGGCTTCGCGCTCCTGATCTTCGGGGCCTTCCTGATCGTCTATTCCAATGTGAATCACATTACATCCGGCTGGGTTCAGCAGGTGGAGATTACCGCGTATATCAAGGATGGGACGTCTTCAGGCCGGTTGGATGATATGAAAAAAATTCTTTGGGAGAATCCGGAGGTTTCAAAAGTTGAATATGTTTCCAAAGAAGAGGCCCTGAAAAGGTTACAGTCCGATCATGAAGATGCGGTTTATCTGCTGGGAGGGCTGGATGAGAACCCTCTGCCCGCCTCTTTTGAGATCAAGCTCTCCAAGGCTGCACAGAACCGGGAAGCCGTTGACCATCTGGTGGAAAAAATCAGAAATATCTCAGAGCTTCAGGAGGTCCAATACGGTCAGGAATGGACCAGAGGCCTGCTGACCTTTATGAATATCCTCCGCCTCCTGGGGTTTATTTTGGGCGGCTTATTGGGGGTGGCCATTATTTTTATCATTGCCAATACGGTCCGTCTGACCGTTTATGCAAGGAGGGATGAACTGGCCGTCATGAGACTGATCGGAGCGACAAACGGTTTTATCAAAGGGCCCTTTCTGATGGAAGGGCTTCTGCAGGGGCTGCTCGGGTCGTTGTTTTCTCTCCTTCTCCTTTTGGGAATTTACTACTTCTGGATCCCCCGGTTGAGGCAGAGCGCCGGGATGTTCTTCCTGCAGGACATGACCGTCTCATTTCTGCCGGTATCCATGATCCTCTGGATCATACTGGGCGGGATGTTTCTGGGTTTTTTTGGAAGCCTGATATCACTGGGACGTTTCTTGAAAATATAGTGAGAAGGGATGCCGGGTTTGAAACGAATATGCTCCGCCTTTGCGTTTTGGACCTTACCTGTGATACTTTGTCTCCTGCCTGGCGCGGCACAGGCGGCGCCGCAAAAGGAGATCGAAAAACAGATCAAAGTTCAGAAGGATTCACTCCAGGAACTTCAAAAAAATATAGACCGGGAAAAGGAGATCCTTCGTGACTTCGAGAGGAAAGAAAAGGGCCTCCTGTCTCAGCTCCAGGACATGGATCAGAAGCTTGCCCTGAAGGAAGAGCAGCTCGAGTCGTATGACCTGCACCTGAAAAAGATCCAAAAAAGTAAGGAACAGATTAAAGGAGAAGTCGAGGGTCTCAAGTCGGATATGGGAAGATTCCAGTCGTATCTTTCGTTCAAAGTGGTGCAGATTTATAAATACGGAGGATACTCTTACGTTAAAGCCCTCTTCTCCGCCGAAAGTTATTCAGAACTCTTGAAGCGATATCGTTATCTGCAGCTCATGGCACAAAAGGACAGGGAGACGATCGGGAGCTATAAAAAGGTCTATGAAGAACTCAGCATAAAACAGCAGGAACTGACGGACCGGGAAGATAAGATTCGGTCCTTGCAGGACGCGTTCAAAGGGAAGAACCTGGAGATCCTGGCCAAGCGGGAAGAGCGGAGTCTCCTGCTTAAAAAATTACGGGAAGAAAAAACAGCGCAGCAGGAGCTTTTACAGGAATTGGAACAATCGGCCAAGTCTCTTCAGGAGACGGTTGACGCGCTCATCAAGAAGAAAAAGTCTTTTTTTGGTGATTTTGAGAAGTTCAAGGGGAAATTCTCCTGGCCTGTCCATGGGGAAGTGGTGACGAGTTTCGGCAGGCAGAAGAATGAGAACGAAAGTACAGTGATCTTCTCCAAGGGGATAGAAATTGGAGCCGGTCAAGGGACCGATGTCAAAGCGGTCTATGGCGGGAATGTCCTTTTCGCCGACTGGTTCAAGGGGTACGGGCAGATGGTTATTCTGGATCACGGCGATGGGTATTATAGTCTTTATGCCCATCTTTCTCAGGTCATGGTCTCGGTCAAAGAGAGGGTTCAGGAGGGACAGAAGATAGGAAAAGTCGGGGATACAGGCTCCCTGAAAGGGCCTGCCCTGTATTTTGAGATTCGATACCACGGAGAGCCTCAGGATCCCATGGTCTGGCTTGCACATCCATAATCACGGAGGTTTAAAACATGAGGAAGCGGCCATTTTTGATTACAGGGATACTTTTTATAATGATCCTTGTTTTTGTAGGGGTTGTCAGGGGAAAGAGGGTTCAGGCAACCGCAGAGACCTATGAGCAGCTCAACATCTTCTCTGAAGTTCTGCATCTTCTCCAGCAGAACTACGTGGAAGATGTGGATACCAAAAAATTGATCTACGGCGCCATCAACGGCATGGTCAACTCCCTGGATCCCCATTCCGCTTTCATGGATGCGGATACCTACAAGGAACTCCAGGTCGATACGCAGGGGAAGTTCGGCGGGATCGGGATCCAGATTGCGGTCAAAGACAAGGAGCTGACCATTATCGCCCCTATAGAGGACACACCAGGATACAAGGCGGGCCTCAAGGCCGGCGATGTGATTCTGAGCGTGGACGACAAGTCCACCAAGGACATGAGCCTGATGGACGCGGTCAAGATGATGCGCGGAGAGCCCGGCTCCAAGGTGACCCTGACCATCATGCGCAGGGAATTTAAAAAGCCGAAGAAATTTGAAATCACACGGGCAATCATTAATGTCAAGAGCATCAAATCTAAGATGATTGACAACGAGATCGGGTATCTTCATCTCACCCAATTTCAGCAGGATAGCGGGAAGGAGCTCGAAAACGCGCTGAAACAATTGACCAAGGAGGGCAAGATCAGTTCCATGATTCTGGATCTCCGCAATAACCCCGGCGGACTGCTGGATCAGGCGGTTGAAGTCTGCGGGAAATTCCTGCCCAAGGGGACCCTGGTCGTTTACACCCAGGGCCGCACCGAAGAAAGGCATGATTACAAAATCAGGGAGGGTAACGATTTTCCGAAGGTTCCCATGGTCGTCCTGGTCAACGGAGGGAGTGCGAGCGCCAGTGAAATTGTGGCCGGAGCCCTTCAGGATTGGGGCCGGGCCGTTATTATGGGGACACAGACCTTCGGAAAGGGGTCGGTACAGACCGTGATCCCCTTGAGCGACGGCTCCGGACTGCGCCTGACCACGGCAAAATATTATACACCGAGGGATAAGTCCATCCAGAATGTGGGGATAACGCCTGATGTGGTTGTTGAAGACCGGGTCATTATCAAACCCGGAGAGCAGGATGGCCATATGATCAAGGAGTCGGATCTGGAGCGCCACCTGATGAATCCCGATCTGGACAATGCCCCGGAGGATGTGGAACCGGAACCGGTAAAGAAACCTGAACAGGATCAGGATAAGACAGGGATTCAGGAAGAGAAGAAGACTGAAGAGACCGACTATCAGCTTCAGGAGGCCGTGGCCCTGCTAAAGGCATTAAAGATCCTGGAAATGAAGAAGCCTGTAATGGAGTTCGGGAGAAAAGACGGCTGAGCAGTGTCTATCTAAGAGGTTCCCGTTACAGAATGCGCTCAGGATTCTTTGGTTTCCGGTATGGCGCCTGGAATAAACTTTCCGATCCGGTGGATCATGCCGTGGACCCGTTCTGTGTTCTGCATGAGGCATGAGCCGATTATGGAAAGGACCAGGACATAGATGGCCGTAACGCTTTTAAGGTACAGGATATTTTCAGGCGTGGCGGTTGCGATGCCGGCCAATATGATGGAAAACTCTCCGCGAACCACCAGAAAAAGGCCCGTGTTTACGGCCCCCCGGTGTGTCAGTCCGTCCAGCCTTCCCACAAGATAACCTGTGATAAGTTTCCCGGTTAAAGAGATCCCGATCAGTGCCAGGCAAAACGGGATTAGGCCAAGCCACTCCTGTATTTTGATCTGGAGGCCGAAAGATAAGAAAAAGAGAGCGGCCAAGAGATCACGGTAAGGAATGAGCGCCGCTTCCAGTCGGGGTTTATGCGGTGTGCCGGACAAGGTCATTCCCAGAAACAAGGCCCCGATGGCTTCCGTCAGGCCCAGACTGCGGGCGAACAGGCTTACGCAGAAAATGGATCCCATAATCAGAAACAGGAAAAGTTCCGGAGATTCGACGTGGTAGAGGCGGTCGATCCACCCTTTTCTCTTCCGGATAATCAGAAAGAAAGCGGCACAGAAAAGAACCCCCTTGGAGAGGCTCCAGAGAAGATACACCGGGCTTGTCCCCGGTGTCGTGGCTACAGCGGAAACCATGGTGATGAAAACGGCCATGACCAGGTCCTCAAAGACCAGGATCCCGAGAATAGTCTCGGTTTCAGGATAGGCGGCGCGTTTCTGATCGATGATCATCTTTGAAATGATGGCCGAACTGCTCACATAGACAATCCCTCCCAGGATCAGGGAATCAAGCCAGCGCCATCCCAAAAGAAATCCGATAGAAAGACCGATAGAAAAATTGATGAGCAGATCGATGATGCCTCCCCGGAAGATTCTTTTCGCCGATGAAAAGAAACGATCCATGGAGAATTCCATGCCGATAAAAAAGAGGAGAAGGATAACCCCCAGTTCTGCAAAGAAATGGATCAGGTGGGTATGGCCGATGAGAGGGCGGGCGGATATGCCCACAAGAATATAAGCCGGGATGACGGACTGTCCGATGTGGAGGGCAAGTCTCCCCGCAAGAAAGAGGGAGATAAGAATGACCGTGGAGCCGGTTAACATCTCCCAGGTCATTTTACATCTCCTAAAAAGTTTTTCTTGAAACAGAGGATTTGTTCGCGGTTTCCGACCACCATGAGCGTGTCCCCGATCTTGAGTTCTTCCTCCGGCGCCGGGCTGGGGATCACCTTTTCACCGCGAAGCACGGCGATGATTGATGCCCCTGATTTTTTCCTAATGGCCAGATCCTGAATGGTGTGACCCGCCAAAACAGACGGATCATCCAATGAGTACCATTCGATAATCATTTCTTTCATCACCAGTTCCATCCGGTCCAGTGTGGTCGGCTGGAAGTAACTGCCTGACAGGATGGCCCCCACCTGCCGGGCTTCCTCATCTGTGAGGTCGGTGACGGACGAAGGGATCTCTTGATCTTTTTCGAACCTGTAGATTTCTCTTTTTCCGGAATTATGGATGATGATCGAATAGGTGACGTCGGATCGAGTTGAGACGGAGTATTTTTTCCCGATCCCGGGCAGGTCGGTCTCCAGGATCTGCATAAAGGCCCCTCCTTGTACGGTTTAGGAGAACAATGCTCTTTCGGTTATTCAGAATCAGAACTCCCCGAACCGCTTTTTGAATTCATCGGGGCTCATCTTTGCCGTGTCGGCCAGGCGTTTGAGGGCATCCCCCTTGAGATCATCGGGATTCAGCCGGATCATATAGCGCCGGGCCGTCTGGTAGATTTCGGAGTGGATATCCACGGTCCGGATGCGGGTTTTGCCGGTCTTGGGATCCATGAGGTCGGCAAAGGGGATAGGGGTGGTTTTCCCGTCCTTGAATAAGATCATGGCGCCGGAGCCCCCGTCGAGAAGAAAACGTGCCGCGCTGTACCCGAGATTTCGTGTGTATTGGCGGTCAAAGGCGGTCGGCGGGTTGCAGCGGAGCTCATAGCCGATGTCCTTGGCCACGATGGTGATCTTGATCCCCATCTCTTTGAGATCTTTGGTCACTTCATCTTTGAGGATGGTGCCGAAGGGGATTTCGGCCAAGCGGATGTTGCCGTGCTCATCCCTGGGTGCGTCCTTCACGAAAGAGAACTCTTGAGGGTCAAGACGAGCGGCAACCCCTTCAGCAATCACGGCCACGCCATGGTCCTTGCCCATGGAGAGACGTTTGATGATTGCGCCTTCCAGAATGTTCAAGACCTTGCGCAGGGAATAGGTCTTGCCCAGTTCCTCGGGGATCAGGGCCATGGTGGCGCCGGCGCCGGTTCCCATGCCCAGTGCCAGGTGTCCGGCAGAGCGCCCCATGGCGATGACAAAATACCACCGTGCAGCGGTCTTGGCATCCTCCATGAGGTTTTCAACGAGCTTTGTTCCCAGTTCCCGGGCTGTTTCATATCCGAAGGTGGGGATGCCGGGAGGAAGCGGAAGGTCGTTGTCAATGGTCTTGGGAACATGGCAGACCGCAATCTTTCCTTTCGCCTCCTTTTCCACCTGGCTTGATGTATAGGCCGTGTCATCCCCGCCGATGGTAACCAGGTATCGCACCTTAAGTTCGCTGAGCGCCCGGATCACATGAGCCATCTTCTCAGGGCTCTTGGTGGGGTTCTCTCTTGATGTCCGGATGATGGATCCGCCTTTCAGATGGATCCTTGAAACATGGGAGAGAGAGATGGGCATGACATGGGCGGTGTCTCCCTTGGAGAGCCACTTGAATCCGTCCAGGATTCCGAGCACGGTTTTGCCCTGGTTGAGCGCCTCGATGCCGGCCGCGCTGATGACGCCGTTGATTCCCGGCGCGGGCCCGCCGCCTACGACAATGGCTAATGTCTCACTCATGTTTTTTCTCCCATTGAGTGGCTAAAAAGGGATGTCATCCTCAATCGTGGAGGCGGAGCTTGGCGCCTCATTTTCAGTTGCTGTATGGTCGGAACCAGGGGCGGAAGCGGAACCGGAACCGGGACCTCCCAGCATGATCATGTTCTCCGCCCGGACTTCAGTGGTATACCGCTTGTTCCCGTCTTTATCTTCCCAGGACCTAGTGGTCAGCCTTCCTTCGATGTA
>MNYV01000081.1 GCA_001873285.1 Nitrospirae bacterium CG2_30_53_67 | reverse complement strand
CCGAAGATATTATACCGGGTATCTTTCTTCATATATCCCTGGGCATACCCCCACTGGACGCCGATGTCTCTGGCGAAACCTTCCCTGGCCTCCACGATCCTGGCCTCGATCAGGACCTGGGGGATCCGGGTATCCAGTCTCTTGACCAGGGTTGCTATCTGCTCTACATTTTTACCGATGTCATTGACGATCAGGGTGTTGGTCCGAGCATCAATGTCGATCTTCCCCCGGTCGGAGAGAATGTTCTTGATCAGTTCCGATTCCTTGATGGTCTTGATGTCGGAATAGTTGACAGGGATGATCCGTGTGCTCATGGCCTCGACCTTGTCGCTGGCCTTGATGGCGGCCAGCCTTTTGTTGGCTTCATCCGTGATGGTCTCGGACCGTGCGACCCGGATGATGTTTCCCATACGGACCTTGTCCAGTCCGTTGGTCATTAAAACGATGTCAAGGGCCTGGTCCCAGGGGATGTTCTTGAGATTCACCGTGACCTTGCCTGATACATCCCCGCCGAAGACGATGTTGACCCCTCCGACGTCGGCAAGGAGCCTCAGCACATTGACCACGTCCGCATCCTGCAGATCGAGCGAAATTTTCTTCCCTGTGTAACTCTCTTTCTCCACGGGTTTGGCCAAAGACGTATAGATGTCTTCCACCTTGACCGGTTTGGAGACGGCTGGCGCCTGGGTCTGGGCCTCGGTCCCGCCGGTTTCTTTGTTCTCAATGTGCTGGATGAGGTTCCCGATGTCATCCTCAGATAGCGCCTTGGAAACCGGGAGCGTATAAAGCGCTGAGGACAAAAATAAACAAAAAATTATCCTGCATTTTCGAGAGATCATCTACTTCCCTCCTCTTTCTTCTTTTTTCTTTAATATGAGGACTGCTTCGGTGACCTCAATCTGTCCTAAGTAGTTTGTCTTCTTTTCTTTCACCACAACCTTGTCCTCAAGTATCTTTTCCACCACCCCTTCGTTCTTCCCAATCGCCACTCCTTGACGTAAAAAGTAACCTTTTCCATTCTGAGTCTGAATTATGGCCGTATTCCCTTCCGCATCCTTGATGATGCCGACCAGCTTCAACTCGGATAGATCCACCTTCTGCAGGGGACTCAGTTCATCCTTGTATTCTCCCGGCGTCTCCCCCCTCCTGATCAAAGAAACAAAAGGATCCCGGCGCTCACCAGGAATATAGGCATAGGTATCTTTGGGGGGCGGCTCTTCCTGGATCGATTTCCCTTCAGTGCCGAGTTCTATCTTTTCCTTGGGTTCTCCCGCTGTCTGTGCGAAAACCGCTGTCCAGAAAGTCAGAACGAAAGCAGATCCGAAAATGAAAGGGATGCATCGTCTCCATCTTTTAAAAACTGGGTTCTTCATCGTCTCAATCCTCTTATCTCTCTCCCGGCTTTGGCGCTGTTTGAGCCGGCGCATCTTTCTTTCCCGGACCGGCCGTTTCTCCCGGCTCCATGGCGCTGAATGTCTTAGCTACGCATTTGGTGAGGACCCCTTTGCCCTCTTTCGCATTCGACATGGAAAGATCCGTGATATTGACGATCCTGGAGAGTTTGCTGACCTTGTCAAAAAATATCCCTACATCATGGTACCCCCCGATGACTTCGATTTCCACGGGGATCTCATAATAGAGATTTGAAGGATTCTTGACCTTATTGGCCGGTTTCCAGAGCTGGATATCCAGACCCGACTGCTGGCCGAGGACGGAGACCTGTTTGAGAAGGTCGGTGACTTCGCTGCTGGTTGGAAACTTCTGCTGGATCTCCAAAAGCTTCTGCTGTAGTTCGGCGTTCTTGGAGATAAGCGTATCTTTCATCTCGGCCAGACTCTGGTTCACAATGATCTCTTTTTCCAGACTCTCGTTTTTCTTATTCAGCGCCATGATCTGGTTATGATGGTTCCGGAAAGGATAACCAAAGAAAAGGGCGATCACTGCAATATAAATAAAAGCGACGGCAGCGATCCTCTGCTGACTCGGAATTTTTTCGATCGCTTCCAAATTCATAATATCTAGTCCTTTCATCAGAGCTTATTTCTTGGGGACCGTCACATTCGCGCTCAGTTTGAACACATAAACGCGGATATCCTTTTTATCCGAAGACTTTGATTCCAGAAGCTGCACGTTCTGGAAATAAGGAGATCTTTTAAGATTGTTGACAAAATCCACGATGGAGATGTTGGCAAATGCGTTTCCGGACAGGGTAAGGCTGTTTCCTTTCAGGGCCATGGATTCAAACCAGAGTTTGTCGGGAATATTGACGCTCAGTTCGTCCAGAATATGCACGGGACCGCTCTGTTGGGCCTCAAGATCCTTGATGATATTGATCTTCTGCTCATAGAGTTCTTTATCCTTTTTAAACTGCTCGACCTCGTTCACCACTTTCTTGATCTGATCCAGCTTCTGCTGTTTCTCGTTTTGCTGCAGGGTTAAACGTTCAATCGTTGTGCTCTGCCACATCCAAAGCAGACCCAGGATGATGACGACAAAAACGAAGATCAATCCGGAGAGGAGGAGTTCCTGTTTGATCCCCAATTGTTTGCGAAGCTTTTTGGTCGGCAGCAGATTGATTCTGATCATTTGTCGTCCGCTCTTCTCAAGGCCATCCCGATGCCCACGGCCGCGGTCGGCGCAATCTCTTTGATAAAGTCCATGTCAAAGGTCCCTTCCGCAATCTCTATGTTCTGGAAGGGATTGATGATCTCGACCTCCATGCCGAGCTGTTTGGCCAGAAATTCCCGGAATCCTTTGAGCTTTGAACATCCCCCGCTGATCATCACCCTGGCGATCTGGTCTTTTGAGGCGGACGCAGTCGCCCGGTAAAAATCAAAAGAACGGAGGATCTCTGAGGCGATGTCGTTTGAAACCGTCTCTAAAATCGGCACCACGTCCTGGAACTTCACCCCTTCTACATCCTGCCCTTTCTTGACCTTTTCCGCTTCTTCATAGCCGACGCCGAACTCTTTTTGAATCGCCTCGGTAAACTGGTTCCCGCCGATCGAAATATCCCTGGTAAATGCAGGCATACTGTCCGATACCACGTTGATATTCATGATCCCGGCGCCGATGTCAATCAGGGCCACGGCTTCATTCTTGTTTAATTCATAATTGATCTCGTACATGTTTTCCAAGGCAAAAACATCCACATCCACCACCACGGGATTCAAGCCTGACTCCTTGGCCAGAGAGGTATATTCATTGATCTTGTCTTTTTTCACGGCCACCAGCAGGACCTCCATTTGCCGTTTGGCTTCCTCCCCCACCGGCCTTAAAATCTGAAAATCAATATTCACGTCCTCGATGTCAAAAGGAATATACTGTTCAGCCTCCCACTGGATCGACTCATCCAGTTCCTCCACGGTCATTTCAGGGAGATTGATCTTTTTCACGATGACCGAGATCCCTGAGACGGAAAGGGCCACATCCTTGCAAGTGATCTTGTTTTCCTGGTAAATCTCACGAATGGCGGAGGAGACCCTCTCGGCGTCCATGACCGTTCCATCCACGATGACTTCAGGATCGAGCGGCTTCACGGCCGCGTGGACCAGCTGATACCCGCCGCCTGATTCTTTGAGTTGGAACGCCTTGATCGAATGGGTCCCGATGTCCAAACCGACGAGTTGTCTTGACTTAGAAAACAGCATGTTCTTCTCCGGCACAGAGGTGAAAGCTTGTCCTAAATGACCATCATGAAAAAATCAAAGATGAATTCGAACAACAAAATATTTTATACCGCCGGTTTTTCATAGGGAATGCCAGTATCTTCTTGTGTGTTACATTAACATGCGAACTGTAACCTGTCAAGATGTTTTCTGAAATTCTCATTTTTTTTCTGCCCGCTCAGCCGTTCCATCCGAATCCCGCATGGAATCAACGAACATTGCCGATAATTAAATGGTAAGAACATTCACTGATTCTGTCAAGAAATTTCATGCCGGTTTTTTGTCTTTAGATTCCAAATTCCCTTTTTACAGAGATTTTTTTCAACTGCGGGGCTTATAAAAGACCTGGATTCCCGCCTACGCGGGAATGACGGCATGAGACCAGAAAAACACTTTTTCAACAGCCCCACTGCCCCCCTATGCCCCTCGTAAAAATATCTTATTCAAGACCCGCTTAATCCGTAGATACCATTGATGGGAATCGGAGAGACCCAGTTCATTCATGGCGACAGGATGTTCAGGATCCCAGCGTAAGGCATTCTCGAACTGTTTGCGCGCTCGGGCATGCAGCCCGGCCTTTTTGTAGACGAGCCCGAGATTGATATGGTTCTCGACATTGTAGGGTTCCATCTCCAAGGCCTTTTCGCACATTTCTCTGGCCTCATGGAGTCTGTGCGGCTTTTCCGCGAGGGCCATGCCGAGCGCGGAATAATACTCGGCCTTACCCGGTTCCATACGGACAGCCGTCTTCAGCAGATCAATGGCGCTGTTGACGTCGTTCATTTTTAGCGCCTTAAGGGCCGTCTGATAGATTTCTTCTGCGCGATAATCTGATTTGGATGACTCCTTACGCTTCAGGCCTGATGCCATGTTCCGATTGTCATATTCCTCCCTGGCCGCCCGGTCTTTAAGAACGTTGTAGGCCTCATTGATCATGGCGAATTTGGTTTCATAGTCTCCGTCATTTTTCCCCCGATGCTTATCCGGATGGTATTTTTTGGCCAGGCGGAAGAAGGCCTCCTTGATCTCCTCCTCCGTGGCGGAAGGACGGATACCCAGAATCATGTAGTAATCCTTCTCTACCATGCATCGGCTCCTGTTTCAAAATATACGGAAGGCCTCTCCCGCCATCAATCATCCCTTCTTATTTTTCAGACCTTCCAAACCTTCAAGGGCAATGACGTTCCCGGGATCCATAGAAAGAATGTCCTGAAACACCCCCTCGGCTTTTTCCATGTCTTGCAGGATTTCGTATAGAAACGCAAGATTCAATCTCGGCTCCATATACCTGCTGTTCAGTTTGATAGCCTTCTGAAAGGCTCCTTCCGCCTCTGCGTAGGATTTTTGGCCGCAGCAGGCCACTCCCAGAAGGTTGAAGATATCCGGATAGCCCGGCTGGTTCTCCTGGGCCTTCTTAAGCGCAAGAACGGCCCCGGCATAATTCTTGTTCTGATAGCATCTCAGTCCCTTCAGATAAAGCGCCTGGACCGGATCGGGCTTTTCCTCAAAACACGATTTCAAAATCTCATATCCTTTTTGGATCTCTCCGTTGCCGGCATATTGAACTCCTTTCAGATAAAGTTCCTGATTGCACGGAACCCCCTGTTCCCCAAGGATCCGGTATTCCTTGACCGACAGGTCATATCTCTCTTTCAGGGCGTAGACCTTGGACATCAAGAGGTGTGCCTTGACATAACGCGGGTTCAACGATAGGGCCTTGTCGAGCGCCTCTTCGGCCTGGTCCCATTCGGACATCTCCAGGCAAACCCGCCCGATCCGGAAATAGATATCGGGAAAGTCCACCCCCAGAGCCGCTCCTTTCTCAAAGTCATTGAGGGCGCCCCTGAAATCCTTGTTCTCAAACTTCTCGTCCCCCATGGCCATATAGCATTCCGCAAGATAAAACAGGACCGGTATGCGCTTTTGATCATCCTTTTTCTGAACGGTCAGGGTCAGCAGGATCCCCCTGAGCTCGGACTCGGCCTGGGCATACATGCCGCAGTTCAGCATATCCAGCGCCTTCTTAAGCCGGCTCTTGACGAACCACCCGTTGAAGATCATGGCGACTCCCTATCCGTTTTTCCGTTTCTTGTTGACCATCAACCGCTTGGCCGTAGTGCTGACGGCGCTCGGCACGTTCTTGCTTTTACTCAGGAACTGGAGGTCTTTATCTTTGATATAAGGGAGTTTCTCCAGGGAGACTCCGACGGGTGTCTTGGGATTGAAGACCAAAGCTCTGATGACGTTATATTTTTTGCACCACTCCCGGTTCTTCCCGATCTCCCGGTGCACCTCCTCGGTCACGTTGGTGGAGGCCGCGAAGTATTCGATCTCGGTCTCGGTGATCTTCGGATTCTTCAGAACCGTCATGGCAATCTCTTTGTTCGGATCCCGGATCAGTACCATACGCACCTCCTTGGTCCCTTTAAGCGCAAAAGAGATCTTGTCCCCCGGGCTCATCAGTTGTATCTTCTGTTGGAGGCTGACCTTTCCGCCGCCGTCTTGATCCTTATCCGCGTGATGCAGGTGTCTTTGCGGAGGCTTCTTCACTGCCAGCCCCTGTCCTTCGATAGAGACCAGGGCCTTCCGGCGGGCATTGACCTCCTCTCGAAGGTCTTCAGAAAGTTCCGGGAGAACGCTTTGAAAAGATTCATCAGGCAGCGCAGGATTCCGAATGAGACAGCGGACCGTCTCAGGGTCATCCTTCTCCTGGATCAATATCTGTTCCAGGAGGGCTGGGTCCAGACCCGGATCCTGGGCCAGGATCCGAAGGGCCCCCTTGGAAAGGTATTTCAGATCCATGGGTAACAGAGCAACCGCCGTCTCTTGCTCCTGCATCCGTTTACTCCTCTCCGGCCTTCAAGTACGCCTTGAGGCCCGTTTCCCAGTTCGGCATCCGTTCCCCGGTGATCTTGAAATACCGTTCACAGGAAAGCACGGAATGGGCAGGCCGCCTCGCCGGCCGGTTGAGTTCCGAAGAGGTGATGGGTTCCACCGAGACCCCCCTCTTCCCGGAATATTCCAAGATCTTCCCGGCAAACTTGAACCAGGAGCATGACCCGCTGTTTCCGACGTGAACGATCCCGGCCGCCCCGGCGGATAAAAGCTTGAGAATGGCCCTGGAAAGATCAGGGACATAGGTGGGGGAGCCGACCTGATCATGCACCACCTTCAGAGACGATTTGACTTCAGCCTGCCTCAGAATGGCCTCGACGAAGTTTTTCCCTCCATGGCCGAAGAGCCACGATGTGCGCACGATCAGAAACCGGTCCAGATGTTCGGCCATCCTCTTCTCGCCCATGAGCTTGGACGATCCGTAAACCGAAAGGGGGTTCGGCTGGTCCTCTTCGATGTAAGGTCCCTTCTTGGACCCGTCGAAAACAAAGTCCGTACTGATATGGATCATACCACTCCCGCATCGCGCGCACCCTTCGGCCAGGTATCCCACGCCCTCTCCGTTGACCCGCATGGCCAGGTCCCGGCGGGTTTCGCATCCGTCCACATCCGTGTAGGCCGCCGCATTGATCAGAACGTCCGGCCGGACCTCGCCGATCCACTGCAGGACCTGTTCTCTTTGGGTAATGTCCAGTTCGCCGATGTCCGCTGGAATACACTTAAAGGAATCCTCCAAGCGTTTTAAAAGATCTCTGCCGAGCATCCCCTTGTACCCGATCAGGGCCAGCGTCTTCATACCGGCTCCTCTTGGGCTGCGATCCTTTGTGAAAGGGCCCTGTACCTGCCGGACTCGATATCCTGCAGCCAGGAGGCATGCTCCTGATACCACCGGATGGTCTCTTCAATCCCTTTTTCAAAGATATAGACCGGCGCCCATCCGAGTTCCCTGCGTATCTTTCCGGCGTCTATGGCATACCTCCTGTCATGCCCCAGCCGGTCCGTCACATGCCGGATCAGGCTTTCCTTCTTGCCGAGCCGGTCCAGAATCAAGCGGGTGATCTCTATGTTCTTCTTCTCGTTGTTCCCGCCGATGTTGTAGACCTCCCCGGCTCTTCCCTTGCCGATGACCAGGTCAATGGCCCTGCAGTGGTCCAGGACATGAAGCCAGTCCCGGACATTCAACCCGTCCCCGTAAAGCGGGAGCGGCTTGTCCTGCATGGCGTTCATGATAAAAAGGGGGATCACCTTTTCAGGGAACTGGTAAGGACCGTAGTTGTTGGAGCAGCGGGTGATGATGCAGGGAAGGCCGTAGGTCTCATGATAAGCCCTCACAAGAAGATCGGACGACGCCTTCGAGGCCGAGTAGGGGCTGTTGGGAGCGAGGGGGGTCTGCTCGGTAAAGGCCCCGGACGGGCCCAGCGAGCCATAGACCTCGTCCGTGCTGATCTGGATAAAGCGCTCCACCGGATATTTCCTGATGGCGTTCAGGATGGTCTGGGTCCCCATGACATTGGTTCGGATGAAAACACCGGGATCCTCAATGCTTCGATCCACGTGGGACTCGGCTGCAAAATTGACCACAACCTGTATCCCCTGTCTGAAGATCCTCGTGAGGACCGCAGGGTCCGCAATATCGCCATGGACAAAATGGTAACGTTTGTCCTCCCTGACCTCCTCAAGATTCAGGAGGTTCCCCGCATAGGTCAACAGGTCGAGGTTGATGACCTCATCTTCAGCATGCTCCCGCATAAAATAGCGGATAAAATTACTTCCGATAAACCCGGCCCCGCCTGTAACCAGGATCTTCCTCATTTGTCTTCCCTTAATAAAATATCCGGTGCATGATTATAATAGGTTCTTCTCCTCTACGAGCCATCGGCCATTTAGTGGGTAAAAAGGGTTCGAGGGGTCAAGGGGTCAAGTGAAATACTGATACCGGTAAACCGATGAACCCTTATGTTTTCTCCCACTCTTTTGGAGATGATCCTCATATTCAAGAACAGGACCGCTTCGCGGCCCTTCAGCAGACACGCAGGTTTTGCCCGGCGAATATTTTCATCCGTCTTTTTTCGACCAATCGTATGGGATATCATTATGGTGAGGATCGAGCCGGTATTCGTCAGGATCATCATACTTGTAGGTCTCCGTGGGACAATTCACCACCATGGCCTCATGCTCTCCCACGCACTTAAATCCATGGCAAACCCCGGCCGGGATCTGCAGCAGGAGCGGCTGGTGATCCCCGAGAAAGAATTCATTGATCTCACCATAGGTGCGCGAGCCTTCACGCTGGTCATAGAGGACGATTTTCATCATCCCCCGGACAACGATGAAGTTGTCAATCTGCTTCTTATGGTAATGCCACCCCTTCACGACCCCGGGGTAAGCCGTGGTCAGATAGATCTGGCCGAACTTGATGAACAGGGGATCATCGCTCCGGAGCATCTCCATCAGCCGTCCCCGTTCATCCGGAATCACCTTTAAGACCTTGGTCCTGACCCCATCGATCATACATTCTCCTTTTCAACCGCTCGCTTACTCAGGTGTTGAAATCCTAAATTTAATATCAAGATCCTGATTGATCATAATATTTTTTAAAACCCGATTCAACCTAAATATTCGAAAAGAGCTTGAAACGGAGCGATTTGATCGTGAAGAAAAAACGGATCTCGTTCACCCTGTCCATCTCTAACTCATGGGTATGATCGTTGAGCACCGATTCGTCATACCGATCTGCGACAAGCATCGCGCCCCAGCACTCCGTTTGATAACTCAGTTTGAACGAGAGGTCGTCGCCGGTGGAGTCGGCGGCATTGAAATACCCCGACAGACTCATGGAGAGCGCCTTGTTCGGTTCCCAGCCCACGGAAGTGGTCCAGTAGGATATCCCCTGGTTATCGAGCGCATTTAAGACGTCGTCCCCTCCGATGGTCCTCAGTTCCCCTGAACCTGAGGGCCGGTTGGAGTCCACGGGAATCCGCTGTGTGAAGCGCCGCCCCGCCTGGAACGTGAGCGTCTCTTGGACCTTGTATTTCAGGTCAAGGTTCAGACTTTCAAAATCATGTTCCGTAAAATTGTAAAGGGAATTGATTTCCATGTACAGGCTGTCCGTAAAATTCAGGTCCCATTCACCGGTGATGGACCTGAACCTCTGCTCGGCAAGGAGCCGGTCGTACAAGGCATCGAATTTCAGGGCCATGATCTCACGAGTCTCCACTTCTGTTTCCTTTACCTGGCCAACCTTGGGTTCTCCTCTTCCGGTCATCAGAAACCGGTTGGTCAATTTCAGATGAAACTGATCGGCATGACCGATGGTGTCAACCTCATCATAGATCGGGATCTCTTTCTGGCCCTGTTCAGGCCGGTAATCATAGGTGATGCCGGGTTCCACGATATGACGAAAGGACCCGGAGGATCCCAGGGAAAAATCACGGAAGAACCGGGAGGAGAGGCCGCCCCCGGCATAGAAAATCCCCCGGTCGGCAAAATCTTCGCTGAAAGCACCCCGGCTATACAAGGTTTCACGGTACCCGATCATCGGGGTAAAAACCAGGTTGGAGATCAGATCCAGGGGAAGCGAAACATTGGGGAAGAGGTCCAGACGCCGGCCTTTGATCCCCTGGTGTCTCAGGGCGGTCTCCGCATCAAAACCCGCGTCCGTCAGTTTCCGGAGGTTTGCCGCCTGATCGGATGTTACCGGGGTGAGGGTCCAGGGGTCCGAGGAGATATTGGGACTTAGTGTGGAGCGGTAGCCTTCCTGACGGTAAAAATTCACAAAACCGGAATCCAACGCATAGAACCAGTTGGATTGCCCTGCCCTCCTTGGGGTTAAGTCGAGCCGTATTTCCGGAATCGGCTGAAGGGTGGTCTTCTCCCTTCGGACCCCCATCTCCTGGTAATAACGAAAATCCGCGCTCAGGTTTCCCCCATCCCACCGCTTCACCAGAGTCACGTCCGACTGTCCGTTGACCTGAACCCTGGCCTCCGGGGATGTTGCAAAATCGCTGAGATAAAACCCGTCACTGAAAAAGTCCGTGAAAATACCGCCGTAGACCCGGTCCTCAAGATTATGGTAGTGAGTCAGCCCGATCTCCCAGCGGTCCTGGTTCATGCCGATCCGGGAGCCCTCTCGGTCTGCGTTGCGGTCGTGGATATATTTCCCGAACAGGGCCCCATGGACATCCTGGGCCACGGCATACCGGTATTCCAAACCGAAGCGGTTGCCGTTGTCTCCCAGGTACTCATAACTGAAGGTGGCATCCCGGTTTGTATCCATGTTCCAGAAATAGTCGAGTTCGATTGATTTCCCGTTACGCGACCCCTGCCCGAA
This sequence comes from Nitrospirae bacterium CG2_30_53_67, assembly GCA_001873285.1. Lineage (NCBI taxonomy): Bacteria > Pseudomonadati > Nitrospirota > Nitrospirae bacterium CG2_30_53_67. The sequence continues at coordinate 12,005 of MNYV01000081.1, read as the reverse complement.
CACCGGCTGGAGCAGACCGCTTTGCCTCTTGGTTTTGATCGGAAATAAAAAGTAAGGGGTATAAAAAACCGGAACCCCTCCGATCCGCATGGTCGTATGCCTGCCGGTCACATACTCCTCCTGGGTCACCCAAAGGTTCTTCCCACGGATCTCCCATAAGGGTCTCTTTTTCCCGCATTCGGAGAAGGAGCCTCCGGCAGCATGATAGGTCGTCTCCCCCAGCTTGTCGATCTGATCCCCCTTGAGGAAATACCCTCCCTTTATGTTGTCCATCTCCGCAACATAGAAGGTCCCAAGCCCGGTCCTCGCATTCCCTTCCACGCGGCTGCATAGGACCGTCCCTTTTTCATCCGTGAAGACCACGTTCCCTCCGGCGGTAAAGGCCCCGGTCAGATCTGAATATTCCGCAGCATCACACGTGAGCTTCATGGTCCCGGTCACGAATACGACGTTCCCTTCCGCGGCATAGATCTTGCGGTTCTGATCGTAGTTGAGGCGGTCCGCATCGATACGCACGTCCTCACCCGGCTCAAGATCCACCGCCGGGGAAGAAACCGGCGTGAAGATGACAAGCGCATAACACAGGGATAAGAGGATCACCAAGAGGGGGTGATGCGCCCGCAGGTCCTTGAGATTCCTGCGGACGGCGGCGAGGATGTCCCTGAATGATCTGAAATGCCCTGACCCATGCACGGGTTCCACTCCTTCACAAAGAATTGATGTCTCCTTTTACAAGGTATTTCCTTGCCTCCCCGGCCGTATAGAGGGAACCGGCGATGAGGATCAGGTCTCCGCTTCGATAAAGGAAGCGGGCATGGTCAATGGCATCGGGGATCCGGTCCCTGACCCAGACGTGAAGGCCCGGGCTCTTGATATCCTCGGCCAAGGCATGCGGATCCGCGCTCCGGGTATGACTGGACCGGGTCAGAATGAGGTGATCCGCATGATCGAGAAGCGGGGTCACCACCGAGGGAATATCCTTGTCTTTGAAAATCCCGATCACGAGGATCAATTCCCTGAAGGAGAGGTCCTCCTCGATCACCCGGAGAAGCGCCTGTGAGGCATGCGGGTTGTGGGCGCCGTCCAGGATGATATAAGGGTTTCTGGAGACGACTTCCATGCGGCATGGCCATCGGGCCTCCGGCAGCCCCCGGCGGACCGCTGACTCAGGAATCTCCACCCCTTTCCGGATCAGACCCTCCAAAACCCCGAGAGAGGTCACGGCGTTCAGCGCCTGGTAGGCCCCCATGAGGCGGATGGTAAGCCCTTTCCAATGGTGCTCGTCTCCCAGGAAGTCAAAGGTCCGGGACCCGTCCGAGCGGTCCAGGATGACCGATTCGGCCTTGATGTCATGCCCCGCACGGATGAGACGGCTCCCTCTTTTCCTGCAGATCTCTTGCAATACGGCAAGGACCCCGGGATCCCTTTCCGCCGTCACCAGATCCACCCCATCCTTGATGATTCCGCCTTTTTCACAGGCGATCTCTTCAACCGACGTGCCCAGGTATTCGGTATGTTCCAAGGCGACGTTCGTGATCACGGAAACTTCAGGAGAGAGGACGTTGGTTGCATCCAGCCGCCCTCCCATCCCGGCCTCCACCACGGCAAACTCCACCTCCATGTCGGCAAAATGGGCAAAGGCCATGGCCGTGGTCACTTCAAAATAGGTGGGTTTGAACTCCGGCCCGGCGGCCCGGATGATGGAGAGAATCTGTTCCGTATACCGGATGACTTGCCCGGGTGGAATCTCCTCACCGCAGATCTGAATCCTTTCAGAAAACCGGTTCAGATGGGGAGAGGTATAAAGGCCTGTTCGATAACCGGACTCCTTGAGTACGGAGGCCAGGTAAACCGCCGTGGAACCTTTTCCGTTGGTCCCTGTGATATGGATGGATCGGAACCGACGCTGGGGGTTCCCCATTTCATCGAGGATCCGGTTCATTCTCTTAAGCCCGAGGACGATCCCGTAAACCTCCAGATTCTCAAGGCAGGCCAACGTTTCTTGATAGTTCATACATACCAGAAAAGGCTGAGCAGCCCGGCAAGGGTCTTCTTCATCTCTTTGCGTTCCACGATCCTATCCACCATCCCGTGCTTGAGTAGAAATTCGGCGCGCTGAAACCCTTCCGGGAGTTTTTCACGGATGGTCTGTTCGATCACTCGAGGACCGGCAAAACCGATGAGCGCCCTCGGCTCTGCAAGGATGATATCCCCCAGCATGGCAAAACTCGCCGTCACGCCTCCGAAGGTGGGATCGGTGAGAATCGAAATAAAAGGCATACCCGCGTCTCCCAATCTTGACACAGCGGCGCTTGTCTTGGCCATCTGCATCAGGGAGATGGCCCCCTCCTGCATCCTGGCCCCGCCGGACGATGAAAAGGATATGAAGGGTTCCCTCAACGATACCGCCCGCTCGATCGCCCGCGTGATCTTCTCTCCCACCACGGATCCCATGCTCCCGCCCATGAAACCGAAGTCGAAGACCGCCAGAACCACCTTGTACCCTTGAATCTCGGCATCCCCGTAGACCACGGCATCCTTTTTCCCTGTCAGTTTTTCCCCCTCTTTGAGACGGTCCTTATACTTGCGGGAATCCTTGAAATGCAGCGGGTCCGTGGAGGCAAGGCCGGCGTCCAATTCCAAAAAACTTCCTTCGTCCGCCACAATCCGGATCCGCTCTTCCGCTGAGATGCGGAAATGGTAGTTACACTTGGGGCAGACCCGGTAATTCTTCTCGATCTCCTTCTTATAGACGATCTCCTTGCAGTTCTGGCATTTTTCCCACATCCCCTCGGCGATTTTCACCTTCCGGTCCGAATCAAGGGGCTTGATCTTCTTTTTAATGAACCAGTTCATGAAAATCCTCATCTGCTTAGAGGCGGATGATCTCCCCTTCCCTGAGGATATGGACCCTTTCCCCCAATCGTTCATGGATCTCTTTCACGATGACCGCTTCGTATTTGGGTTTCATGTGAAAGATGTAGACGGGGACCCCAGGCCGGTTCATCTTGCGGAGTTCATTCACCAGCACGGACGGGGTCATATGTCCGCTGATGGCTGCCATTTCCTGCATCCGGTCCGGAAAGGAAGTCTCAACGATGAGGCCTGCAAGATCAGGAGTCTTGGCCGCCAGGTCCCAGATCTCCTGGGTAGGAGCCGTGTCTCCCGTATAAAGAAGGGAGCGGCCCTTCTGCCTGATGAGCAGGCCCACGGATGGGATCGAGTGTCTCACGGCAACCGGTAAGACCTCCAGGTCCCCGATGGGTGTCGTCACCCCCTGGACGATGGGATGAAAAACGAGGAGGGGGGTCTTGCCGTTCTCGATCCGGGTGAAGTCGGGCCATAGGGAATCATTGAATACATGCGTCTTCAGCCCGTCAATGACGTCCTGGATGCCGTAGACCGTAAGACTGTTCCCCTCTTCGCCGATCCGGTTGTCCGCAAGAAAGGGAAGGCTCTTGATATGGTCCAGGTGAAGATGGCTGATGATCACGGATTTGATCTTCTGCTGCCGGTCCATGGAGAGGACCGAAGAGGCCGTTCCGGCCTCCAGAAGAATACAGTCATTAATCAGGAAACCCGCGGCATTCGCCTCAGGGGTTTCAGATCCATGGCAGCCGAGAACCTCTATTTTCATCATAACCTCTCCTGGTTATCCACCTGCAAATTTTTTCGACTGTTTGAACCCTTTGAACCGCTTGAACCGTTTTTTAGCCCCTCATGTCAGATTGCTGAATTGATCCTTCATCTCCAAATAGTGAGAGAACCGTTCCAGCCCTTCCATTTTAGGAATGGTGATACGGCTCTCTGAGAGATGGATCATATTCGCAGTGGACAGTTTTTTCAGCATGTCTTGAAGCTGCGGCTCGGGAATGCCGGCATTCGAGGCCAGTTCTTCCTGTGAGTATTCGAAGCTGAACTCTCCTGTAACCGGCGCGCCCTTGTCCATGGCCCATCTTTTCAAAAGATTGACCATCCGGCTCAGGTTATCCTTCAGCAGGAGGTTCTCGATCTGGTTGTCGGCCTCCTGAAGACGGGCGGCCAGTTTTTTGATAATCCGTATGGCGATTTCTGAATTGTTCCGGATCATGGTATCAAAAGTTTTGCGGTCTATCATCAGAATCTTGCAGTCTTCGATCACCATGGCCGTGGCTGAACGGGGCCGGTTGTTCAGAATCGCCATCTCCCCGAAAAATTCCCCCTTACCCAGGATCACCAGGGTCTTCTCCACATTCCGGACCCGTTTACTGATACGGACCTTGCCTGACTGGATGATATACATCTCCTGCCCAGGGTCCCCTTCATAGAAAAGGACTTTTCCCTTGGGGATGCTCTCCCCGAACTTCTCAAAAAGGTCGCCGGCCCCTGATGTCCCCGGTTCTGCAACGGACGAAATGTTTTTTCCGGAATCCATGATCTCTTCTCCCTCCTCATCCCTGCCGTTTCGTTGCCTTGCGGAACTCCAACAGGAAATCACCCGCCCTAAAAGGGCATGCCGGATCATTCAAGTGTTCCTCGATGAATCCCACCAGGGCGCTCCCGACGATCACCCCGTCGGCAAAACGGCTCACCCTGCCGGCATGTTCAGGTTTCGATATGCCGAAACCCACACAGACCGGCTGCGACGTGACTTTGCGGATCCTGTCTATGGAAAGACCGATGTCATCGGAAAGCCGGTCTCTCTGGCCGGTGACGCCGGTCAGCGATACGTAATAAACAAAGCCGCGGCTGACCGCGGCGATCCGTTTGATCCTCTCCTCCGTACTCGTGGGCGCGAGGAGGAAGACGGTATCGAGGTCTACCCTGCGGGCCTCACGGATCAGGTCTTCCGCCTCCTCAGGCGGAAGGTCGGGGACGATCAACCCGTCGGCGCCTGCCTCTTTGGCGTCTCCGGCAAAACGTTCCAAACCGTAACGGAAAAAGGGGTTGTAATACCCCATGAGCACGATCGGTATGGAGACATCCCTTCTCAGTTCCTTAAGAAAGATCAGAATCTTGGCGAGGGAAACCCCTCCGGCCAGGGCCCGCTGGGATGAACGCTGGATGGTCGGGCCGTCCGCCAGAGGATCAGAAAAAGGGATGCCGAGTTCAATGATATCGGCGCCGTTCTTCTCCAGCTCCCGGATGACGCTCCCGGTCATATGGAGGTCAGGATCCCCGGCCGTCATAAACGGCATCAGGGCCACGCCGTTCTCTTTTTTCAACCTCTTGAAGACTTCGTCGATCCTGCTCAAGTTAAAACCCCTCTTATCAAACCGTTCAAACGGTTTGAACGGTTATTTTCTCTTTTCCAGAATCTTGGCCACATGGTTCACATCCTTATCTCCCCGGCCCGACAGGTTCAAGACCACGATCTGATTCTTCCCCGTACCGGGAATCAGCTTCTTCAGATAGGCGACGGCATGGGCGCTCTCCAGGGCAGGGATAATCCCCTCGGTTTTAGAGAGAAGCTGCAGCCCTTCCAGGGCCTCATCATCCGTGACGGAAACATACTTGGCCCGCCCGGTCACGTGGTAATAGGCGTGCTCCGGCCCGACCCCGGGATAATCGAGCCCCGCGGAAATGGAATGGGCCGGGATGACCTGCCCGTCTCGGTCCTGAAGCAGGAAGCTCATGCTCCCGTGGAGCACGCCTCTCTCTCCCGCCGCTATGGAGGCCGCATGCTTTCCGGTTTCAATACCCAGGCCCGCGGCCTCCACACCGATGAAGCGTACGGACGGATCATCCACGAAAGGATGGAAGAGGCCGATGGCATTGCTCCCTCCCCCCACACAGGCCACGAGATAATCGGGGAGTCTCCCTTCTTTTTCCAAGATCTGCTCACGGGTCTCCCTGCCGATCACCGACTGGAAATCCCGGACCATCATGGGATAGGGGTGGGGGCCCACCACGGAACCGATGATATAATGGGTATCCTTTACATGGGTGACCCAGTCCCGGATGGCTTCGTTGGTGGCATCCTTCAAAGTCCGGCTCCCTGAAAGGACCGGGGTAACCTTGGCTCCCAGGAGATGCATCCGGAAGACATTGAGGGCCTGCCGTTCGATATCTTCCTCTCCCATGAAGATCTCGCACTCAAGGCCGAACAGGGCCGCTGCCGTGGCCGTGGCCACTCCGTGCTGCCCTGCGCCGGTTTCTGCGATAATCCGTTTCTTTCCCATGCGCCGTGCAAGAAGGATCTGGCCGAGGGTATTGTTGATCTTATGCGCGCCGGTATGATTCAGATCCTCCCTCTTCAGATAGATCCTGGCCCCTCCCAGACGGTCGGTGAGGCGCTGGGCCAGACTAAGCGGTGTCGGTCTCCCCACGTATTCCTTGAGGTAATTCTCCAGTTCTTCCGAGAAAGAGGGATCCTGCCGGGCCAGGGCATACTCCCGCTCCAGTTCCTCCAGGGCCGGCATCAGGGTCTCCGGCACAAATTTGCCGCCGAATTCATTAAAATGTCCGCGATGATCGGGCAGGTTCATCTTTTTCATTTTATCCTGTATCTTTCTGCATCGGCTTTACGGACCGACTCAACAAAACTTCGCATTTTTCCCATGTCTTTGATCCCCGGCGCGCGCTCCACACCTGAGCTGACATCCACGCCGTAAGGCTCGACCACCGAAACGGCCTCCCCCACATTGCCGGGGGTGAGTCCGCCGGCCAGCACGACCGGAAAGTGCCGGCTGATTTCACAGGCGACCGACCAGTCAAAGGCGCTCCCGGTCCCGCCGTAGGCATCTTCCGAGCAACTGTCCAGAAGATACCCGTTGACCTTATCCTTATATTTGCTTACCTCCGATAGGGAAGAGGCGTCCTTGACTCGAAAGGCCTTGATCACACGCTTTTTGTGCCGTTCACAATATTCAGGCGATTCCGAACCATGGAACTGGAGAAGGTCCAGCAGACAGTCACCTGCGATCTCATGGACCTTTTCAATCTCCTCGTTGACAAAGACACCCACCGCCGTCACCAGAGGAGGGAGATTCCGGATGATTCTCGATGCAGTCTCCGGCTCAATATACCTCGGGCTCTGCTGATAAAAAACAAACCCGAGGGCATCGGCGCCTGACTTCACGGCGGAGAGGGCATCGTTCAGATTCGTGATCCCGCAGATCTTGATCCGCGTCCTCATGGCCTTTTCCCGTACCCGAGGAGTTCTCTGAGTTTTTCCCCGGGGTGAACGGAACGCATGAGCGCCTCTCCGATCAGGACCGCATCCACGCCTGCGCCTTCCAGTTTTTCAAGATCCCGTGGAGATTCAATCCCGCTTTCGCTTACCACGGTCATCCCTTCGGGAATCTTTCCAACCAGGTTCAGGGTGTTGCCCACGTCGGTCACAAAGGTCTTAAGGTCCCGGTTGTTGATCCCGATCACCTCGGCAGGCATGGAAAACGCCCGGTCCAGTTCCTCTTCGCTTCCGACCTCCACCAGGGCCGTCATCCCCAGATCCCGTCCCAGCAGAATCAGCTCCTGCATGAGGCCGTCCGCAAGGAGAAAGGCGATCAGGAGGAATGCATCCGCCCCCAGAACACGGGCCTCCACGACCTGATACGGTTCCAGGATGAAATCCTTCCGAAGGAGAGGGAGCCCGACCTCCCTTCTGACCGCCTGCAAATAACCCGGATGCCCTAAAAAGAAATCCTCTTCGGTCAGCACAGAGATGGCCGAGGCGCCGTACCGCTCATACTCCCTGGCAATCTCCACGGGATCAAAATCCCGGCGAAGGACCCCTTTGGATGGAGAGGCCTTCTTGACCTCGGCGATCACCCGGATTCTTTCATCCCCCTGCCGGCTGATCCGTTCTGCAAAGTGACGCGTGGGCCCGCACTCACTAAGCCTATCCTCAAGATCCTGCATGGAAACGCGGCTCTTCCGCTCTTGGAGTCTCCTTTTAACCTGTTTCAATATATCATCTAACGTCAAGGCTTACAAACCTTTTTTGGTTCTTATCCCATATGATGTTTTCACCCGCCGAAAGAACCTTTTTTTTGTGTATAAGATCCGTCCATCGTGAGACCGTCACGCGCCTTCCGATGAAACCCTCTTCAATGCTTCCAGTTTGTTCATGGCTCTTCCCGATTCGATGGAATCGGCGGCCGCGGCCAGTCCCTCTTTCAGGGATTTGGACCTGCCTGCCACATAGATGGCGGCGGCCGCGTTCAGGAGGATGACGTCCCTCTTGGGTCCGGGTTCTCCATTCAGGATCGAGAGGGTGATCTTCGCATTGGTTTCGGCATCTCCCCCCTTCAGGTCTTCAGGCCTGCAATAACGAAAACCGAATTCGGCGGGGTCCAGATTGAAGGTCCAGATCCGGTTGTTCTTGAGTTCTGAAACCCTGGTCGTTCCGGTGAGGGTGATTTCGTCCAGCCCGTCGCAGCCATGCACCACATAGGCCCTGCGGCTCCCCAATTCGCGAAGGACCTGGCACAAGGTCTCGGTGAGTTCCGGGTCATAGACCCCGATTACCTGGTTTGGAGCCCCGGCCGGATTGGTGAGAGGACCCAGGATATTGAAGACGGTCCGTATCCCGATCTCCTGTCTCGGTCCTATGGCATGCTTCATGGCCCCGTGCAGCAGGGGGGCGAAGAGAAAACCGATGCCGACTTCACGAAGGCAGCGCTCCACCACGGGGATGCCGGCTTGGATATTCACTCCGAGGGCGGCGAAGAGATCCGCGCTCCCGCTCTGGCTGGAGACGGACCGGTTCCCGTGTTTGGCAACCGTGATCCCGGCCCCGGCCACCACAAAGGCGGCCGTAGTGGAGATATTGAAGGTCCGGGCCCCATCACCGCCGGTGCCGCAGGTATCCACCAGGTCCTCGGCTTCCACATGGACCCTGACCACCCGGTCCCTCATGACCTGGGCGCAGGCCGCGATCTCTTCCACGGTCTCTCCCTTGATCCTGAGCGCGGTGATGAAGGAGGCGATCTGCGCCGGCGTGGCCCGGCCGCCCATGATGTCATCCATGGCCCCGTAACACTCTTCCCGGTTCAGGTTCGTGCCAATCACAAGTTTTTTAACGGCATTGACGATCATAAAAAGTCCTTTTTATAATTTCAGGTTCTTCTCCCATTCAGTGGGTAAAAAGGGTTCGAGGATTCAAGAACCTATAGTGATCCAGGGTTCAAGGATTCAAGTGGTTTTTTTGATTTCTGTTACCCTTCAGTTTTTTCTATGATCTTCACTTGGACCCTAAGCCCCTTGACCCCTCGGACCCTTGAGTTTTTAAAAAGCACTTCACTTGACCCCTTGACCCCTCGGCCCCTTGTACCCTTAATTTCTACCCGCATTTTATAATTCAAGGAAATTCTTTAACAGATCATGCCCCACCGTCGTGAGGATCGACTCCGGATGAAACTGAACCCCTTCCATGGGCCAGCGCTTGTGACGGATCCCCATGATCTCCCCGTCTTCGGACTCGGCTGTGATCTCGAACTCCTCGGAAAGCGTTCCCCTCCGGATCACCAGGGAGTGATAACGGGTGGCCGCAAAGGGATTGGGGAGACCGGAGAAGATCGTCTTCCCATCATGCCGGATCTCCGAGGTCTTACCGTGCATCAGCCGTTTGGCGCCGACAATCTCCGCCCCGAAGGCCGCTCCCATGGACTGATGGCCGAGGCAGACGCCCAGGATCGGGAGCCGTCCGGCAAAATGCCGGATGGCCTCCACCGATATCCCGGCTTCTTTGGGTGTGCACGGCCCCGGCGAGATCACGATTCGGCCGGGTTTGAGCTCCTCGATCCCGACGATGGTGATTTGATCATTCCGGTAGACGACCAGGTCTTCCCCGAGTTCCCCGAAATACTGAACGAGGTTGTAGGTGAACGAATCATAGTTGTCGATCATCAGCAGCATGGCAATCCCTCTTCACACAATCCCCTGCCTGGCGATCTCCATGGCCTTGAGCATCCCTTTGGCCTTGTTGATGGTCTCTTCATATTCGCGTTCAGGGTCCGAGTCGGCCACAATCCCCGCCCCCGCCTGAAGGAAGAGATCCTCTCCCCGGATGATCATGGTGCGGATCGTAATGCAGGTGTCCATATTGCCGGAGAAACCGATGTATCCCACGGCGCCGGCATAAGGACCGCGTCTCACCGGTTCCAGCTCCTCGATGATCTCCATGGCCCGGATCTTCGGAGCGCCGGACACGGTCCCTGCAGGAAAGCAGGCACGGAGCACATCATAGGCATCCTTGCCGGCCTCCAGTTCCCCGGTCACGTCCGAGACGATATGCATGACATGGGAGTATTTTTCAATCACCATGAGTTCCGGAACCTTCACGCTGCCGGCCTTGGAGACGCGTCCCACATCGTTTCTCCCCAGATCCACCAGCATGATATGCTCCGCCCGCTCTTTGGGGTCGGAGAGAAGCTCGGCCATGAGCGCCTGGTCTTCCTCCTCGTCACGCCCTCGAGGCCTGGTGCCCGCAATCGGCCGGACCTCGACCCGGTCTCCTTCCACGCGGACCAGGACCTCAGGCGATGACCCCACGATCCGGATCTCCCCCATGTGGAGATAATACATATAAGGAGAAGGATTGACGGTCCGGAGAACCCGGTAGATGTCAAAGGGATCGTTTATGACCCGGGTCCGGAACCGCTGGGACAGGACCACCTGGATCACGTCTCCGGCCACGATGTATTCCTTGGCGCGCTTCACCGCCTCACAAAACCGGCTTTTTGTAAAACTGGATGCCGGGATTTCAAGATCCACGGCCTTGGGGAGGGAGAGGTTGACGATTTTACAGGGGACATTCAGCCGCTCAATCATCCGGTTGATCCGTTCTTCGGCCTGATGATAGGCCGTCTCAGGGTCCTCTCCGTCATCGAGAAAGACATTGGAAACGATCAGGATCTTCTTTCCCATATTGTCAAAAATCAGGAGGTCGGCCATGACCATCAGGAGCATCTCCGGAAACCCGGAGTCCTCCTTAGGCACATCGGGTATGCGCTCGAAAAACCGAACCATGTCGTATCCGATATACCCCACCGCTCCCCCCAGAAAGCGCGGAAGATCGGGATCATTCACCGGTTTGAACCGTGACATATAGGCCCGGATAAAATCAACCGGATCCTCCCCCCTGCCGCTCTTCAGAGAAACCCCGTCACTCATCACACGGACCTCGTTGTCTTTGGACTCGATGACGGCGGCGGGCCTGCTCCCGAGAAAACTGTAGCGGCCCCATTTCTCTCCTCCCTCCACGCTTTCAAGCAGGAAAGAGAATCCCCCCTGGTCGATCTTCCGAAAGGCCGAGACCGGGGTCTCCATATCCGCCAGGATCTCTTTGTGAACCGGGATCAGGTTCCCCTGTCTGGACTTCCGGATGAATTCTTTCAGTGACGGATAGAGCATGAAAATCCCCACAAATATAGAAGCATGGATTCTTGTAGCATATCCGATATAAAGCTGTCAAGGAGATTGAGCCTGTAACTCTTGTTAAAACAAGGGAAAAATATGACGTGGGATCTGCGCCGACCTTGCATGGGCGGAAGGGAAAAAAAAGAACCCAGCGTTTCCGTGCGGCAACGATGGGTTCTTCTGAACTGAAGTTCGACCAGACAGCGGATAAACCCTAAATACGGTTTAATGATTTAAAATTTATTCTGTCTGTCGAAACTTGTTTGTAATTTACACTATACCCAAGACCATGGATTCTGTCAAGGATACATGGGAATTTGTCCGGCGTCCTGTTTCCCGCTACCTGATCTTTACATTTCGAGACCCAAATAGCGGTTCTAAGGTTTTGAATTGCCCCCCATTCCATACCATAATCTTTTCATTGCAAACAGTTGCTGTGGTCCCCGAATGGATGCGGCTACTCAGATAGAGCGCGACAGCGGTTCATTCAGTTCTTCTTCTCTTTAACGGTGATTTCTTCCGGCTTTATCCAGACGATCTTCCCGCCACGCCACTCAACGACGGGATTGCCTGCCTTTTTGTGCTCCAAAAGCGCTCGCTGAACAGCTTGTTTCAGAGCCTTATCGATTTCTTTCCCTTCACGAAAAAATTCATCAATCGTT
>MNYV01000080.1 GCA_001873285.1 Nitrospirae bacterium CG2_30_53_67 | reverse complement strand
CCTACACAGGCAGAGGCTATCCGCCAGACGGGCGATCTTTACAACAAGACACGCCTCACCCCCCTGGTCAAGAGCCTCATGTCCCGGTGGCTCTCCTGGACAAGATTGTGATCACGCAACTATATGATTGACAGGTTTGCCTTTATTTCCTAAGATCAATTCGGACAGGGAAGACCATAAGGTCAAACGAATCACGGTCTATCCCGGAAAGCGGCTGAGCTATCAGAGGCACCGGCGCCGTTCGGAACACTGGCACGTGGTGACCGGAGAGGCCGTGGTCACCCTGAACGGCCGTGAGGTCCCGCGCACGGCCGGAGAATCCATGGATATCCCGTGCGGCGCCGCACACCGGATCTTAAATCCCGGAACCCGTAATCTGATTTTCATCGAGGTGCAAAAAGGGGACTACTTCGGAGAGGACGATATCGAACGCCTGGAGGATGATTTCGGACGGAACTGAATCGCATGACGGTCACGTTCATCCTTGAAGGGGCTCCCTGTCACCTGACGGACCAGGCCGGGAAAGTGGACGATTAGAAGACCAGCGAGGCATAGCTTACGGCGGATGAGGTCGGCGGCTCGAAGAATTGGCCGTAATCAAGAAGGCGGCCTTTCCCTCCCTCCATAATCTTGAGAAAGGTATAGATGTTGGGGAGGCCGCAGACATTGTGGCTTTCCCTCTCTTTTTGTATCTCCTTGAAGAACCCCTCAGCATCCCCCTCCTCAACATGCCTGATCAATGAAAGGTCATGGGTTTTCAGTGAGACGAGGTCGGTCTCGGTCAAGGGCATGGAATCCCCGAATTTCGGGCCTACATGGCTCAGGTCCGCCCCGGCGATCAGGGCTGCCTTGCCGTTCCGCCGGGCCAGGAAAGCCTTCAGGGTTTCAACGAAGAGGCGGATGGAATCATCATACATGGGACCCTCGGGCCTATCCATGAGATCCGCAAAAGAGTTGCACAATACCGGAATGATCTTGATCTCCCTCTCCGGGAAAAGATACCGCAAAAAAACCGCCTGAAATTCCACAGAGTGTTCGATCCGGTGGCCGAGCTGGCCTTGTGTCCAGTCCACTCCTGCGGCATCGTGGATCTGCTCGATTCCCTCCTGATCGCAAGGGATCACGCCCAGAGGCGTTTCAAAATCTTTTGGGCAGATCGAATACCGGTTCTCCCCGATGCTCCCGTGCGCAGTCCCCAGGATAATCATGGTGGAGGCGGCGCTCCCCTTTAGACGGGCATAGGCGGAGGCATAACAGCTTCCGGCCTCCCTGATATCCATATGCGGAGCGATGATTCCGGAGACGGTTCCGTCCGGATGAGCTGATTCTTTCAGGGCGCTGAAAAATCCCGTAAGAAAACCGGAGAGTTCTTCGGCCGTTTGAGGATAGGCCGTTCCGCTGTGTGCGGCAGGCCGGACGCTTGCATGGAGAAAGTCTTCTTCGATCCTCTTCCGGTGCAGGCGGAATCCTTCGCCGTCCAGAAAAAGATACTGATGGAGTTTCCCGATCAGGTCAACAATCTGCTCCCTGGGAATCATGACTTGGGTCTGCCGCATGAAATCCGCCTGGATGCCGCTCACGTCACGCGTCCCATCCATCAACGTCATCATCAGATAGGTTGCATGATTAATCATCAAAGCGGCATCTGAGAACCCTTCCGGATCTCTCAAACAAATGGCGGCCCCTCCATCCGGTTGGCTGATCGGAAAGACCATCAGAGGACGGAGTTTCGGGTGTTCCTGGATCATTTCTTTCATACCTTTATGAGATATTGATACCCACAATCATCACTGAAGTCAAGATTTTATTGATCCCATCGCAAAAAATAGAGACCACTCTCTGAGCGCCTTATGCCGGTCGGCAAAGAGCCTGGAACACCCGGAGATTTTTCTTTTCCCTTGAGAAACACCGGGGTCTATGTTAGATTCAAACTGTCCCGCAAATGTAAGGAGAATCTCTCTTGAGCATTGCCTACCTGGATTGTTTTTCGGGAATCAGCGGAGACATGACCCTCGGGGCCCTTCTCCATGCAGGCTTAAAAGAAGAGGTCCTCTTCTCCGAATTGAAAAAGCTGAATCTTTCCGGGTACCGGATCGAGATTCAATCTTCAAAACGCGGCTCCATCTCCGGGAACCGAGTCGATGTGATCATAGACAAGGCACAGCCGGCCCGGAACCTTCATGAGATCCTTTCCCTCATTAATGGAAGCAGTCTTTCTCATGAGGTGAAGGAAAAAAGCAACCGGATCTTTCAGTTGTTAGGAAAGGCCGAATCCGAGGTTCATAACGTGGACATCTCTTCGGTCCATTTCCACGAGGTCGGTGCCGTGGACGCGCTCATTGATATTGTAGGTACCGCTATCGGCATGGAAAGCCTGGGAATCCGCCGTGTCACCGCCTCTCCTGTCAATGTAGGAAGCGGAACCGTGAAGACCGAGCATGGTATTCTCCCGGTCCCGGCCCCGGCAACCCTCTCTCTTCTGAAAGGGAAACCCACCTATGCCGGCGGAATTTCCATGGAGCTGACCACTCCCACCGGCGCCGCCATCCTCGCCGGGCTGGCTCAGGACTTTTCAGTCCAGCCCCTCATGAAGATCGAACGCATCGGCTATGGCCTGGGCAAGGCGGACCTGCCCGGCTGGCCCAACTGTCTTCGCATCCTGATCGGGGAAGAAGACATTCCGGCCCGTCGCCAGGACCGATGCTGGATGATTGAAAGCAACATTGACGACATGAACCCGGAAATTTACGGGTTCGTCATGGACCGCCTTTTTGCCGAAGGGGCGCTCGATGTCTTTTTCACCCCGATCATCATGAAAAAGGGGAGGCCTGCCACACGGATCAGCGTCCTCTCTCCGGAAGGGATGGAGCATGCCCTGGTTAATATTATTTTTCAGGAGACCACAGCTATCGGCGTCCGCCGCTACAGCGTGGAACGGGAGAAGCTTGAACGTAAAATGATCCGGGTTGCGACTCCTTATGGGGAGGTTCCGGTCAAGATCGCTTATCTGGGAATGGAGGCCGTCAACCTCTCCCCGGAGTATGAGGTCTGCCGCAGGCTGGCTTCCGAGCAGAAGGTTCCTCTCAAACAGGTATATAATGAGGCCATGAGCGCCGCGAAGGGGAAGCACGGATGAGCGGATATGTCGCTGTTTTTGTCACCGCCTCTTCAAGAGAGGAGGCGGAAACCATTGCAAAGGAGCTGGTGGGGTCCCGTCTGGCGGCGTGCGCCAATATATTTCCGGAGATCCGCTCTATATTCAGGTGGAAAGGGAAGGTTCAAAAGGAGCAGGAGGTTCTCCTGATCATCAAAAGCCGTTTAGCGCTTTTCGACCGGATCGAACAGAGGGTCAGGGAGCTTCATAGTTATGAAGTCCCCGAAATCGTGGCCGTTCCCATCGTCAAAGGCTCTCCCCCCTATCTTGACTGGGTGGGAGAAGAAACCGCTGATTGATGTTTTTTTTAACGGAGTCCGTTCATGAATGAGGTTGACCTATTAAAAAAGATTGTCCAGGACCAGACGAGGATGCTCGAGGAGAAAAACCGGTTGCTCTCTGATCTCGAGTACCGCCTCAAACAGAGCATCGTCACGGGGAGCCGCAAGGAGGATCTTGCAAAATTCCAGTTTCAACTGAGCAGGCAGACCATTGAAGGGCAGTCCAGCCTGCTCAAGACCATCCTTGGATCGATTCCGTCCGGCATGATGGTGGTGGATGCCAAGCAGCAGATCCTCTCTTATAACCCGGCCGTCCAGCATATCCTGAAAATCCAGGAGAAGGAAATCCTGGGCAAAACCTGCGCCCAGTTTTTCGGAGAATCCTGCGAAATGCACACCCTTCTAAAAAAGGCCATGGAAACGGGTGAAGCCCAGTTTAGCCGGGAAGTGCGGGTCCGGACCGGAAGCGGCAGGGAGATCGTCCTCGCCGTAAACGCCGCGCCCATCCGAGACAGCCATCGGGACTTGATCGGCGGGGTGGAGATCTTCTCGGACGTCACCGGGGACGTGGATAGAGAGTGCCAGCTCCAGAAAAAACAGGAGAGCCTCATTCATGTCCTGACGAAGATCATGGAGAAGAAAGACCATTATATCCTTTCCCATTCCGAACGGGTCAAGGACCTGGCCATGGGAATGGCAAAAGACGCCGGGATTTCCAGCCCGGAGGAGCAGAGGGAACTTAGCAATGCCTGTCTTCTCCATGATATCGGATTGATTTCCGTTCCCGATGAGATCCTCAACGCAAAGCGGACCGGAACGGAAAAGCCTGTCGACATCATCCGGGCGCACCCTGTAGAGGGGGAGTGGATGCTGAGCAGTGTGGAAGGTTTTGATGCCATCAAACGTATTGTCCGATCCCATCACGAACGCTTTGACGGCGAAGGCTACCCGGACGGGATCAAAGGAGACCATATTCCATTCGCATCCCGTATCATAGCCCTGACCGAATCCTATGATGCCATGCTTCATGATGCGGCAACGTCACGGCGGTCTCAAGAAGAGGTTATAGAAGAGATCAAAGAGAACAGGGGATCCCAGTTTGACCCGGATCTGGTGGACATTTTTTTAAACAAGGTGCCGGGATGAAAAGGAACCTTGCCCAAAGACTGTTAAGGATATACAAGATCCTCTATGCCCATTACGGCCCTCAGCACTGGTGGCCGGCAGACAGCCGGTTTGAGGTGATCGTCGGGGCCATCCTCACCCAGAACACCAACTGGAAAAATGTGGAGAAGGCCATCACCAACCTGAAAGCAGAGGGGATCCTGTCGCCCCAGGCCCTCCACAAGGTCTCCCGTCAACGCCTCTCACGTCTGATCAGGTCTTCCGGATACTTCAATATCAAGACGGACCGGCTTAAATCCTTTATGGATTTCATGATGTCCGGATACGGAGGGGATCTCAAGGCCATGTTCAGGGGGAAAACGGAGATCCTGAGGGAGAAGCTCTTAAATATTAAAGGAATAGGGCCGGAGACCGCCGATTCCATCCTCCTGTACGCCGCGGGGAGGCCGGTTTTCGTGGTGGATGCCTATACCCGAAGGGTCCTCAGCCGGCACGGCCTGTGTGAGGATAAGGCATCCTATCATCAGATCCAGTCCCTCTTCATGGAAAACCTTGCGCCGGATGTCCGGATGTTCAACGAATACCATGCCCTGCTGGTCTCTGCAGGAAAGAGACATTGCACGTCCAAGCCGGTTTGCTCAGGCTGTCCTCTTCAGGGTTATTAGAGGGAGGCTTTTTGACCACTAAGTCTGAAGCAGAAGGTCTTTCCTGGTGATTTTAGGCGATAATGAGATCCTCTTCAGATAAAGACCCAGGGCCGATTCTCACGGTTGTACAATAAATTGACGGCAGAAAAATAAAATATCATGAAATATCCTTTTGAATCCATTAGCTAATTTATTTGTTGACAGATTTTTTTGACAGAAGTTATACTATAATAAACAAGACAAAGATGATTTTACCTGACGGGGAAATCAGAATAAATCGGGGATATGAATGGTTGACACAGGGAATTCCAATATGATAATCAATGCCGTAATCTGAATTCCTTGATTTCCCCCTTTTTTTTGAACCAGCGAAGAGGTATGCCTATGAAAAAATATACTATGATGATCATGTCGGACCCCACGGCGAAGGTCCGTAAGATCAGGATCACCGCCCCGACCCCGGCTCAGATGATCTCGGCGGCCGTGGTGGTCGCCATCGTTGCGGTCTCCCTCTCGTTCTATTTTTTATTAGACTATACCCGGATGAAGATTCAGATGAAGGGATTCAACTCCCTTCGCAAGGAGAATACGGTTCAGCGTTTTCAGTTGCAGGCCTTTAAAAGGAATCTGGAACAGATCAAAACAGAACTTGAATCCCTGAAAGACCTCGACCATAAGCTGCGCGTGATGGCCAATCTGGATAAAACCCATAACAACAAATACCTGCTGGGCATCGGCGGGCCGGCAAAAACCTCGCTTCCCAACGAGTATCAGACAGACCTCTCCTCAGAGATTACACGGGATCTCAATGAATTGAGCCAGACCACGGCCAAGCAGGAGGTCAGCTTCCAGGAACTCATTGAATTCTTCTCCGAGCAGAAATCCATTCTGGCCGGCACACCATCCATCTGGCCGGTTCACGGGTGGGTCACTTCCGGATTCGGGACGAGGACGGATTCCTTCACGGGTTATCGAGCCATGCATGAAGGGCTCGATATTGCAACCCAAACAGGCACTTCCGTGATCGCTCCCTGCGACGGCATCGTTACACTCGTGACCCAGGACTACGGGTACGGGAAAATGCTCGAGATCAATAACGGAAACGGGATCATCACCCGCTATGGCCACAACTCCAAGATCGCCGTACGCGTGGGAGACCGCGTCAAGCGGGGTAATATCATTGCCTACGTTGGAAATACCGGACGCAGCACGGGCCCGCACCTCCATTATGAGGTCATCGTCAACGGTGTTCATGTAAACCCCATGAAATACATTATGAATTGAGCGGTTTTCTCAGAGGAAAGTCAAACGAGATTTTCCATTGAAAGATCACTGAATTTACGATAACATACCCCCGAACTGAAAAGGCCGGGGGTTTTTTTTATATCGGATCAGAACCTATAAAATGAGGATCAGCTCCAAAAGAGTGGGTGAAAACATCAGGGGTCAAGGGGTCAAGGATTCCAGGGGTCAAGTGAAGTGCTTTTTAAAAACTCAAGGGTCCGAGGGGTCAAGGGGCTTAGGGTCCAAGTGAAAAGCATAG